>JAQUGA010000084.1 GCA_028684405.1 Bacteroidales bacterium
TATTCATCCAAAATAAAATTGGGTATTGGACTTCAAAAAACAGAGCCTTCTAACAAGCTCTTTATATAATCTAACACCTCTGTCGCATCAAAACTCAAATGAATTGCAAATCCATTATTGTCATTTGACTCGGAAAATTTATTGCGAAAATTAATAAAAGAGAATAAAACCAGTAAAATATTTGCAATAATTATCCGTTTAAATTAGAACTTTAATACCTAAAAAAAATGAAGGCAAAAATGATAAAAACAATATTACCAAGCTTATTGGGAATATTGGCTGTTTTGGTAATTTTAGGAGCATTTAATCTGATTGCCCACAATGGAGATGCTTTTGACACTTCAAACCTTGATTTTTTCTCCTATTTTGTGCCAATAACAATAATTATTGCATTGATTATTCAGTTCTTCATTACACTTCCGTTGTGGGAAAAACTTAAGCTACAGAAAAAAGTTTGCGGACTAAGCTGTTTTCAATTTTCAACTGTTCTTTGCGTACTTTTTGGAATCGTTTTCGGACTGGTATTTTGGGAAACAAGTCTTGGATTCGTTGAATTGGCGAAGGTTTCAAGCACTGGATTCATCGCTTTTGCGGTATATTGGTTTGTAAACTTATGGACAATTAAAAAATTAGACAAGTAAAATCCTAACAAAGTAAAAACCAACAAACATCAGCAATGTGTTGAAATTCGTAATTTATAGTTCAATTTTATAAATCTGCTTTGCGATGACTTTAAAACAACACTTGGCTAACTAGCAAAAAGCGTATTTCCAAAACCAGTAAAGAGTATCTTTTTTTTCACGAAGATTCAAATACACAAAATGGTTTCCGACTTCAAAAAAGAGATCGGGAACCATTTTAAAATTCAAATTTTATTTCTAAAAAAACAATAGTAGGGATTAGATAAACAGGTTAACATTTGCTTGCTCTGCTCTCTCCAAATATGCTGCAACTCCGCCGTAGGTGACATTGTCAATTAATTCTTCTTTTTGAACGCCCATAACATCCATCGACATGGTGCAAGCGATAAATTCTACTCCATTTTCGTGTGCTTGTTGGATTAGTGATTCCAAAGTTGAAATATTTTTATTTTTCATCACCCCACGAATCATTTTCGCACCCATTCCAAACATATTCATTTTAGAAAGGCTTAGTTTTTTGCTGTTTTTGGGCATCATCATTCCAAACATTGTCCCCATAAAATCTTTTTTTACTTTTGGTGGATTTTGTTTTTTAATTACATTTAAACCCCAGAAAGTAAAGAAGATCGAAACTTTTTGTCCCATTGAAACAGCCCCATTGGCAATAATAAACGAAGCGATTGCTTTGTCTAAATCATCACTAAAAACAATCAACGTTTTTCCCTTTGCAGTAGGAATAACTTTATTATCTTGCACTACAACTGTAGTTTTTTTCTGAATTAAAGCAGTAATAACACCACTCTCTTCCTTCACTTCGTGCAAAATATTTCCAGTTAAATTTGTCCACGCAACCACGTCTACCGAAAATGCTGGATCGGTGGCTTTAATTTCGACAAACTGATTTTCAGATAAATCTTCAAATACTTTTTTCATTTTCAAAATCGGACCAGGACATTGCAAACCACATGCATCTACACTCAGTTTTTGCATAATCTCAACCGGTTTAAAACTTGCCGTTTGATATATCTGATTATCTATGCCAATAACATCATTTTCATAAATATCTTCAAATCCTTTTGTCTGAACTGCAAATTCATATGTTTTATAACCCCCATTCAAATTATATACTTCTTTATATCCGCTTTGCATTAATATTCTTGCAGCAACATATCCCCTAAGTCCTACGCCACAATAAACAAATATTTTTTTATCAGTTGGGATTTCAGACATACGACTTCTAATTTCATCCATTGGAATATTAACTGCCCCTTGAATTGATCCCAATTCAAATTCATCCGCACTACGAACATCAATCATCATTGAGGTAGAAAAATCAAGATTCTTAACATCACGCCAAGAAAAAGTATTGGCGGTTTTATTTAAAATGTTTTCAGCCGTAAAACCAGCAATATTTACCGGGTCTTTGGCAGATGAGTAGGGAGGTGCATATGCATGTTCAATTTCGGTTAAATCATAAATCGTTCCATTGAGTTTGATAATGCTTGCAAGCAGATCAATTCGTTTATCAACTCCAACGTAACCAACTATTTGAGCACCAAAAAGGCGTCCATCATCGGGAGAAAAAACAATCTTAATCGTCATTGGAATGGCTCCAGGGTAGTAACCAGCGTGTGAGCCCGTATGAATGGTAGAAGACAAATAGGGAATGTTTTCTTGTCGTAAAACACGTCCCGAAACACCAGTAGAAGCTACCGTAATGTCAAAAACCTTAGCAATAGCCGTGTTAATAGAACCTTTATAAACCAATTTATTTCCATTTACAATATTTCCAGCACATATTCGTCCTTGTTTATTGGCAGGACCTGCCAAATATGTAATTTGTTTTTTCTTGATAATTGGATTTTCAAATTCAATTGCATCACCCACCGCATAAATGTCAGGATTTGAAGTTTGCAAATGTTGATTGACCACAATACCACCGGTCTTTCCAATTTCTAAACCTGCATCTCTGGCCAATTTGCTATCTGCACGAACACCAATCGATAAAATAATAATATCTGCCGTTAACTTGCGACCACTGTTTAAATTTACGTCAATAGAAGTTCCGTTTTTAGAAAAAGAACGAACTCCATCTTTTAAGAAAAAAGCAACTTTTTTGGTTTTCAAATGCTGATGAACAATAGAGGCCATCGAATAATCTAAAGGAGTCATAACTTGCTCGGCCATCTCAACAATAGAAACATTGATTCCGATTTTATGAAGATTTTCCGCCATCTCTAAACCAATAAAACCAGCACCAACAACAATGGCATTTTTAGGTTTATAATCATCAATAAAAGTTTTAATTTTATCGGTATCCGAAACATTGCGAATGGTAAAAACTCCTTCCGAATCGATGCCTGGCAAATTGGGTCGAACAGGCTCTGCACCGGGGGATAAAACTAATTTATCGTAGTGCTCTTCATATACTTCGCCTGTTTTTAAATTTTTCACTTTAACGCTGTTCACTTCTGGCATAATAGAAACAACTTCCGTCATGACACGAACATCAACGTTAAAACTAGCAGAAAACATTTCAGGAGTTTGAACAAATAAATTATCTCGTTCGGCAATGGTTCCTCCAATATAATATGGTAAACCACAGTTGGCATATGAAATATATGCCCCTCTTTCAATCATGATAATCTCCGCTTTTTCATCTATTCTTCTTAAACGTGCAGCTGTTGTTGCACCTCCAGCAACGCCGCCAATAATGATAACTTTCATTTTTTTTATTTTTAAATGGACAAATCTAAATTAATATCTAGAGAAGTAATTTGTTGATGTTTATCTAAGCCAATCGATGTTAAAATAAACATCATCTTTCGCTTATCAATTACATCAACACTTCGTTTTACTATCTGTTTTTTTTCTAATGCGCTCAAAACCCGCGAAGTTCGAGTAACTGAAACACCTGTATCGCTAGAAAGTTCACCCGATGATTTTATAGAATCCGACAAACTACAAATGATCATTGCTTCATTCAAGGTGACTCCTATATTCTTATTTAAGTCCTGATCAAATTGTTGAATCTTCTTAAATACCGACTTAATTTTACATAAACATTCCATCATTATATTATTTTCAGTTAGCAATTATTTCACGATGCAAATATATAAAAATAAATATATCCATATGTTAAAATAACGTGAAAAAAATAAAGAAAAAATTTGGAATCATTAAGCCCGTGCTGGGGCTAAATCAAAAAAGAGTCAAGTTTTATTAACTTGACTCTATTATATTTAAGTAACAGAATGTTTAATCCAATTTCAAAACGGCAAGGAAGGCTGTTTGTGGCACTTCAACATTTCCAATTTGGCGCATGCGTTTTTTCCCTTTTTTCTGTTTTTCCAAAAGTTTACGTTTACGGGAAATATCACCACCATAACATTTGGCAGTAACATCCTTTCGAACCGCTTTTACCGTTTCGCGTGCAATAATTTTAGCTCCAATAGCAGCTTGAATAGCAATATCAAACTGCTGTCTTGGTATTAATTCTTTTAATTTTTCGCAGACTTTCCGACCAAAAGTATGAGAATGATCCACGTGGATTAATGCAGAAAGTGCATCTACAGGCTCACCGTTGAGAAGAATGTCTAGCTTTATTAATGTAGCAGGTCGATAATCAGTTAAATGATAGTCAAAAGAAGCATATCCTTTTGAAACACTTTTCAGTTTATCATAAAAGTCGAAAACAATTTCGCTCAAAGGCATATCAAACGTCAATTCAATCCGATTGCTGGATAAATAAACCTGATTTTTAAGAATTCCTCGTTTATCCAAGCATAGTTTCATAACACCACCAAGATAATCGGTTTTGGTTATAACTTGCGCATGAATGTAAGGTTCTTCCATATGATCAATTATATTGTGCGAAGGCATTCCCGAAGGATTATGGACTTCTATAATTTCACCTTTTGTGCTATGAATTTTAAAAGAGACGTTGGGAACCGTTGTTATCACATCCATATCAAACTCTCTGTCCAGTCGTTCTTGAACGATTTCCATATGAAGCAATCCCAAGAAACCGCAACGGAAACCAAATCCTAAGGCTGCAGAAGATTCGGGTTCAAAAGTTAAAGAAGCATCATTGAGTTGCAATTTCTCTAAGGAAGTACGTAAATCTTCATATTCATCGGCATCCACAGGATAAACTCCAGCAAAAACCATAGGCTTAACATTCTGAAAACCAGCAATATGTTCTTGGGTAGGATTTAGAACCGTGGTAATGGTATCTCCTACTTTTACCTCTTTCGATGTTTTAATTCCTGAAATTATATATCCAACGTCACCAGCTCTCAGCTCATTGCGAGGCTCCATTGTTAATCTAAGGATTCCAATTTCATCTGCATGATACTCTTTTCCGGTAGCGATAAACTTAACATGTTCGCCTTTTCGGATTTTGCCATTTACAATTTTGAAGTACGCAATAATTCCTCGATAGGAGTTAAAAACAGAGTCAAAAATCAGAGCTTGAAGGGGTTCATCTACATTTCCAACGGGGTGTGGAACACGTTTAATAATTGCTTCCAAAATTTCGGGAACACCTAGGCCTGTTTTACCGCTGGCTTCAATAATGTCTTCACGCTTGCAACCAATCAATTCCACAATTTGATCTTTCACCTCTTCGGGCATGGCACTTTCCATATCCATTTTATTGAGCACAGGAATGATTTCTAAATCATTTTCGATGGCTAAATATAAATTTGAAATTGTTTGAGCCTGAATCCCTTGCGTAGCATCTACAATCAAAAGGGCTCCTTCGCAAGCAGCAATTGAGCGAGAAACTTCATAAGAAAAATCAACGTGTCCAGGAGTATCAATCAAATTAAACACATATGTTTCTCCTTCAAATTCATAATCCATTTGAATGGCATGACTTTTAATGGTTATTCCACGCTCGCGCTCTAAATCCATGCTATCTAGGACTTGCGACATTTTTTCTTTTTCCAACAAAGTATTAGTTGAATCTAAAAGCCTATCAGCCAATGTACTTTTACCGTGGTCAATATGAGCGATTATGCAGAAATTTCGTATATTTTTCATAGTTTGCAAAAGTAATAAATTTTGCAATTCAAAAAAGGTCTTAAAATAAAAAAATGATTAAAAAATGCATTTATGAATTCAATCAAAGAGGCTTTTGCAAAAGCGACAACAATACAATTCTATTAAAAAAAACTAAAGATAAGCCTTTACTAAGCTTTCATCCAGCTGATTATCAACACAAAGCGCATGAAATTCTTTCAGAAGTTCCGAATTAAAAGGCACTCCTTTGTTAATTCGTTCAGTCATTTTAATATATTCCTTTTCGCCGGGAGTAAAAATCTGATTATGACCGGGTGCTTTTTTCGAAGCTCTTATTTCGCGTAAAATATCTCCTGTAATTTTTTTAAATTCATCTACATCATTAAAGGCATCAACGTCAATTGCAATAAAAAAATGTCCCAAAGGATACGGAACTTTTTTTCCGTCTTTAAAGCCCAACAACATTTTCATAAAAGCGCCACTTTGAAGAGCTGCCGATAAAATTTCCACCACCAAGGCGTAGCCATATCCTTTGTAACCTCCTGTTTCCTCGCCAATACCGCCAAGTGGAGTTAACGCGGCTTTTCCTTTAATTAAATCATCTAAAATTTCCACCGAGTCAGTTTTAGTTTTTCCTTGCTCATCAATTACCCAGCCTTGAGGTACGTCTTTTTTTTCACGTGCATAAATTTCAATTTTTCCACGTTGAGTGACCGAAGTCGCACAATCGAGCAAAAATGGAAAATCCTCATCGGTGGGAATTCCAAAAGTCAACGGATTTGTCCCCATCATATTTTCAACGCCAAAAGTAGGTGCTATAGAAGGACGAGCGTTGGTTCCCGTAATTCCTATCATATTTTCTTGGGTGGCCATCAAGCTGTAATAACCAGCAATTCCATAATGTGTCGAATTTCGCACAGCAACCATTCCCAATCCATATATCTTAGCTTTGTCGATGGCTTTTTGCATGGCTAATTTCGCAATCACATGCCCCATCCCATTATTGCCATCAATAACCGCCGTTGCAGCCTTGTCCTTTATCACGTCAATCTTGGTTATGGGATTCAAAACACCTTCCTTAATTCTATCCAAATAAATGGCTTTTAGGCGATTAACGCCATGAGAATCGATTCCTAACTGATCTGCTTTAATAAGCACATCCGAAACAATTTTTGCATCATTTTGGGGCACTCCAAACTTAATCAACAATTGCATCATGGTTTTTTCAATGATATCAAACGGAATCCATTTTATCTCTTTACTCATATTTTTTTATTTCATTAAATAAATTGCTGTAAAAGCGTTTGCATTTGCAGCGATTTATGCCTATCAATACTCTTCAAATGTAATCTTATTTTCTTTCACCTGTAGCATGCAGTACTATTTTCTGCATTTATTTCGCTTAAAGAAGAAGCAGGTAACGAGTTCAATTCCCATTCTTTCACGCCTCCAATACACTATAAGCTTCCATCTAAAATATTTTTAAAATCAATCATTCATTTTTGTCTAAAATTTCTATATTAAAATAATCAGAAATCGATTTAAACACCAAGCTAACCGGTTGAAAAGGAACAAATTCGGGTTTTTTCTTTGAATGTAATAAAACATATCCCATAGATACATTTTGAGAAAAACTACTCAAATCGAGCGAATCCTTTTTGTTTCCTTCAGAATCTCGAATAACAACAGAACTTAAATCCTGATAATTCTCAATAAATATGATGTTTACTCTTTTGCATGCGATCTCCAATTCAGCAATATTCAACATCCATTCATCATTAATATCTTCAAAATCATAATCCGAAATCTTGAATGCCAAAAAAGCACGATAATTCAGCACTGGTTGCACAAGTTCGGGTTTTGAAAAAATTATATTTTCAATAAAAACAATGTTTCCTTCATCATCAATTTGATAAATTTCTTCCACTTCATTCAGTTTTGTCTTATTTGTCGACAAGTCTGCAACATCAATATAATCAGCCTTATCCACCGAGGTGATTACATTATATGTTTTGATGATTTTCAATGACAAATCATCTTTAATGGTTGCTTCCCACTCTTCTGTTTCAATTTTTCCGGGTTTATCCATATAATTATCATAAGCAATCATAACTACAGAAATTAAACTTGTCGGGTCTTCTTTTTTTGTCGTAATAAGCATTTTGGCTCTTGCATCGTTTGTTGTTTGTTTTTCAACAACATAAATATCAAAAGTTTTATCGGCTTTAATTTTATAAGAAACAATCCATTTATCGTCATATTCAAAATTTAATATTGGATTTTGAATCTTATCATGCTTCATCATTTTGCCCATGATGCCCTTCAATATTATAGAATGAGTGCTATCCGAAGAGATATTATTGGCATTAATAATACCAATGGGCAAACTCACTTCCATGATTGCATTCTCGTTGGTTTCTTTATCATTCGCCTTTGAGGAACAAGAAACGTTAAACAAAAGTAAGGCTAGAACAAATAGCCCCAAACCATTTTTTTTCATATTTAAAATTCTCAATACAAAATTAATAAATATTGTATCACAAATATAATTTAGACTTAATGTGGATGATTTATTTCAACTTTTAGAAAAAATCATAATTTACTGGGCTTCATTAAACCACTCTTTTATCATTTTTTCATCAATTCCACTGGGATGAATTCGTTTTTCGACATAGGATTCGTTTACTAAAAACAAAGCTGGAAGTTGACTACCGGCTAGCATAACCAATGGTTGTGCAAGTAAAATACTATGCGGAACATGCTCGGATTTAGTTAATGTATGAAAAGTTTTTAAATCATTCTCATCTCCATTGATAAAGAAATAGAAAGACAATTCGGGATTTCGATGTGCAATTAATTGCAGATTATAGGCAGATACTACACAATGCTGACAACTGTAGCTAAAAAAAGCCACCAAATGC
Organism: Bacteroidales bacterium; assembly: GCA_028684405.1. Lineage (GTDB taxonomy): Bacteria > Bacteroidota > Bacteroidia > Bacteroidales > WCHB1-69 > JAQUGA01. The sequence goes on from JAQUGA010000084.1 coordinate 8,588, forward strand.
TTCCCTTTTTGCAAATCAATTTGAGGTTGTTCTGTTTCGGGATCTGAATAAATGATTGAAAAATCCATTAAATAAGGCTGATCTATTTCGTATGCATATTTTGATTTATCAAACTTTGGCGGATTGATAACAAAGGTAACAAAAATGGCTAATATAGCACCCAAAGCCAGAATTGTCCACTCTTTAGGATATTTTACGGCTCTGTTTTTGAAATATAATAAAGCCACAAGAGACAATAAAACGATGTTTTTCAAAAGGGATTCAATCGGATTCAAAACCATATATAATCCAAAGCAGTTACAATTGACATCATTTCCCTGAAAAACCAAGAGAAAAACCAAATAAAAAGAAAAAACGACCAAACTTAAGGCTGTTAATGCCGAAACTAATTTGGGTTTGATGTTCATTATCAAAAACAAACCCAAAGCAAATTCAGAAGCAATAAGTAAACGAGCCATAATGGGTGCCAATGTCCATCCAATAAATCCGGTTTCGACCACCGCAATTTCAAGTAATTCGATAGGAAAAAGCTTTACATACGCAGAAAAAACAAAAACCACCCCAACTAAAACAGAAATGATTTTAAAAATAATATTTTTGTGTGTCATCGTTATTTTTTTGGCAAATGTAATAAAAAACTTGAATACATATTGAACACTCATTAACAAATAAAAACTTAAACACACAAAAAGTTTATAACCAGTACTATTGCATATTATTATTGCCAATATTTATTTATTGTTAATAATTTAAAATCGATTCGTAAAGAAATTGTATTCTTTGTATATTTGCAAATAATTAGAAAAACATTACCATGTCATACATCGAATTTGATAAAACAAAACTTATTAATCTTGAATTCATGCTTGAACGAGAGACTGTTAGGGCAAACAGAGGCGGTTCGTTTGCATGCCAAACCATTGTGGGCTGCAATACCAGACGACAACATGGTTTATTAATCGTTCCACAACCTGCCATTGACGGCGAAAAACACATACTTCTTTCTGCTTTACACGAAACGATTATACAACATGATGCTGATTTTAATTTTGGCATTCATCGCTACAAAGATGGACACTATTTTCCAAAAGGTCACAAATATGTTCGTCATTTTTCCACCGATCCAAATCCTGTAACAATATACAGAGTTGGCGACGTAATGTTGCAAAAAGAGATGGTATTTAGCTCAACCAAGAGCCAGATATTGTTTAAATATACTTTATTAAGTGCAAACTCAGAAACCAAACTAAGGTTTAGACCATTTTTAGCATTTCGCAATATTAATCATCTATCCAAACATAACGAATATGCTGATACTTCATTTCAAGAGGTAAAAAATGGTACCAAATGGAAAATGTATCAAGGATATTCGGAATTACATTTTCAATTTTCCAAAAAAGCTGAGTATTTTCATGTTCCTGATTGGTATTTTAATATTGAATATTTTAAAGAAAT
>JAQUGA010000085.1 GCA_028684405.1 Bacteroidales bacterium
ACAAAGCCATAAAAATCACCGAAGAGATGGATTTTCAAGTCTGGGGCATCGTTACTTTCGTGATTCATAAAATCTGATTATGTTTGCATTGGTAGATTGTAATAATTTTTACGCCTCTTGTGAGCGTGTTTTTAATCCTAAAATTAAAAATACGCCCATTGTCGTTTTGTCGAATAATGATGGCTGCGTTATTGCTCGTTCAAATGAAGCCAAAGCATTGGGGATCCCAATGGGAGAGCCCGCTTATAAGATTCAGCATTTGGTCAATATTCATAACATCAAAGTTTTTTCTTCAAATTATACTTTGTATGGCGATATGTCGCAACGTGTGATGGATACCATAAAGTCAGTGGTTGATTCTGTTGAAGTCTATTCCATTGATGAAGCTTTTGTGGATTTATCATCGTTTCAATTGTTTGACATACAAGATATTGCATTGGAAATAAGACAAAGAGTAGGGCAGTGGGTTGGAATTCCTGTTTCGGTGGGAATGGCTCCAACGAAAACCTTGGCAAAAGTGGCAAATCACATGGCTAAGAAACAAGCAATTTACAACGGAATTTGTATTTTGGAAAGCGAAACCGAGATTCAAAATGCTTTAAAACTTTTTCCAGTGGGTGACGTTTGGGGCGTAGGTCGCAAATTGTCGAAACATTTGCAAAATGCTGGAATAACCACTGCTTATGAATTGTCAATGGCGAGCGATTCTTGGATAAAGCAAAATTTTACCATTACGGGTTTGAAAATGGTACATGAACTCAGAGGCATTTCGTGTGTTCCATTGGAAAAGATGGTTCCACCAAAACAAAGTATTTGTACTTCTCGTTCCTTTGGAAAAATGGTTGATGATTTTGAAACCTTGGCGGAGGCTGTTTCTAATTTTGCTGCTCGAGCTGCCGAAAAGTTAAGACGCCAAAAATCCAGTGCCAATTATGTGATTGTTTTTGTGACAACCAATCGTTTTCGTCAGGATTTAAAACAGTATGCCAATCAAGTAGTGGTCAACTTACCTGTCGCCTCTTCGCTAACATCCGAACTGATTCATTATGCATTAATCGGACTGAAATCAATATTCAAAGAGGGATTTGAATACAAAAAAGCAGGCGTTATTGTCAGTGGAATTGTGCCACAAGATGAAATTCAAACCAATTTATTTGATGAACTCGACCGAGAACGCCATGAGAAAATAATGTGTACAATGGATCTTTTAAATCAAAAAATGGGAACCGACACTGTTTTTATCTCTTCTCAAAGAAACAGAAAAAATAATTGGAAAAACCGACGGGAGTTGCTGTCGCCTTCATACACCACCAATTGGAATGAATTGCCTGAAGCAAAAGCGTCAAGTGATATTTTGCCTAAGAAAAGGATTCAATAGTTTTTTAATTAAACCCGAAAGTTTTCAAAACCTTCGGGGTTTCTATTAAACGAGCCTTCGGAGGTTTATAAATTAAAAAACGTTTATTAGTTTCTAAGCTGATTAAAAGCTTTTCCAAGATTATTAATAATATCTCTGGGCAGCAGACTTTCAATGGATTCTCCTTCTTTTAGTGCGATGTCGGCGGCAAGCCCATGAATATAAACTCCCAAAATGCAGGCTTCAAGCGGTGAATAATTTTGAGCCGTTAATGCCAAAATAATTCCTGTTAAAACATCTCCGCTGCCTCCGCTTGCCATGCCACTATTTCCGCTGGTATTAAAATATAGTTTGCCATCAGGCGTGGAAATGGCTGTAAAAGCTCCTTTCAAAAGGCAGTAACATTGATATTCTTTGCAGAACGTCTTTAATGTTTCTAAACGTTCGGCTCTGTTTGTATGTTTTTTTGTAAGTCTATCAAATTCAAGTGGGTGAGGAGTGAGAATGCTGTTTTTGGGAAGTTGTTTTAAGAGACTTTTATGTTCAGAAACTATGTTTAAGGCATCTGCATCAAGGATAAGTTGCCCTTTGAATTTATCAAATAGCGTTTGGACTGTTTTCTGATTCTCAGCATTGATTCCCAAACCTGGTCCAATGGCAATTGAACTGATGTTGTTTTGTGTAAGCAACTCAAAATCAAAACTTTTATCATCACAATGTGCATGAACAATTGCTTCAGGAGAAGTGATTTGCAAAACAGTTCGGATGGACTCAGGTACTGCAACATGCAATAATCCGATGCCCGATTTTAGACAAGCGTTTGATGATAAAACGGCGGCTCCCGACATGGTTTTGCTTCCTGCAATCAGCATTGCTCTGCCATTACTGCCTTTGTGAGAATGATTCAAGCGAGTTTGTAAAAGCTTTCTTACTGCTTTTTGGGTGATCGTAAAGTTTTGTATTTCCTTGTTTTTGAAATATTCTTCCGCTTTTAGTCCAATGGGCAGAATTTCAATATCTCCCGTAAAAAGTTCGCTTTCGGGAAGCAGAAAACAATATTTATAGAATTCAAAGCTTAATGTTTTTTTCGCTTTTACAATTTTTACTCCCATCTCGGGATTTTCATCTCCGTGCATTCCCGAAGGGATATCGATGGAAATAATATCCAAATTGGAATTGTTAATGGTGTCGACCATTTTTGCAAAAGTCCCCAAAATTGGTTTGCTAATGCCCGTTCCAAAAAGGGCATCCAGAACCAGGGAAGAATCAGGAAACTCAACTCTTGTTTCTAAATCGAAGTTTTCAACGACATTGGGAGCATGTTTTTTGAGTTGAATGTAGTTGTATTCACAATCGGCACTCATTTTTGAATCCTTATTGTAATATACTTTGACTTCATATCCTGCCCAAAGCAATTGTCGGGCAATGGCAAAGCCGTCTCCGCCGTTGTTTCCTGGTCCCGAAAATACAAAAATTGAAGTTTGAACAGGAAAATTGTTTAAAATGTATTTGGTGCAACTTAAGGCTGCTCTTTCCATTAAATCAATGGAGGTGATTCCTTCACGTTCAATGGTGAAAGCATCAATTTCGCGAATTTGTGCTATGCTTGGAAGATACATTTTTTAAATTGCAAATACATATAAAATTATCGAATTCTATCTGCAGCTCTCACTTTTTTCTCATCTTTCAAAATGGCTTTGTTCGCAAACATCGTGGTTGCTAAAGGAATGACGGTTAAAATGTTCCAATAGGTATAATCGATGGGTGAATTGCTGACTTTGTTAATTAGCAATTCTGGATAACCAAAAAATAGCAAAGCAATGAATATCATTGCAATAATAAAAATGACAACGCATAGTTTATTTTGCAAAGGGCGATTTTTAAATAGAAAAATGGTTGCTAAGGAGAGGATAATTGTGGCCAAGGCAGTTAATCCGAGCATATAAACGGGAGCCAGAACAGAACCTTCTGCAGTGCCCAAAAACCAAGCATTGAGGACGTAATCGGAGTTAATGTATGCCAATGGGACAAACAATAAAATGGTGTAACTAATTACGTTAATAAGTAGATAAACGGATTGAATTCGTTGAATCATAGTGCTTCTTTATTTAGTTATTATTTGGATGTGAAATCTGTTTTAATGTTAAGATAATTTGGATATGGGATGTTTGCCGAACCAATTTGAATAGTGGGTTTCGCCTTGAGTGCAAGTCGTGTCGGCTTATCGCCGCTCCCTGCTAAGTTGAGAGCAAAGTTGATAAGAGCATTTTGACTTTTACCCGACAATACTTTTTTTAAATCAAAATTTAGTAAAAGGGGAATCGTTGTTGTTTGACTTGCTGGAAGTTGGATGCGTTGATTCGTATTTCCGCGTGTCATTTCAATGTCGTCAATCAAAAATATCCAATCTAAAGCTGAAAGGGCTGCAGAAGTTGGGTTTGGATTGCGTGCATCAATGTTTAATTTTAATCCCAAAGGAAGTTCATTGCCCAGATAGGCAGCAGAAAGTTTAGCAACATCACCAATCCCAATTTGATTGATAGAGCTGATCTCTTGTATGTTAACCCCAGCCAAGCGGACGTTCTCTACTGAGTTCAAACGGAATTCGCACTTTGCAAAATTTTGCAACTGTTGCAATTGTGTGCAGCTACTTAAAATGAAAGTTAAACATGCCAAAGTAAGCGATTTTAAATAAAATGATTTCATGTTGTAGAGTTTAATTAAAAGATATATACCAGATTGTATTAAAAAACAAATGTACGCATTTTTTCAAAAAAAAGAGCGATTGTTTTCTCTATTACGGTTTTTTTTGACAGAATAAAATCTATTTTTTTGAACATTTGTTGTTTTGAAAAATGTTTTTGTAAATTTGTGAAAAATATAAAACAAATACTACAATGGGAAGAGCATTTGAATATAGAAAAGCTAGAAAGTTTAAACGTTGGGGAAATATGGCAAGGGTCTTTACTCGTTTAACGAGAGAAATTACCATGGCTGCAAAAGCAGGTGGACCAGATCCTGCCAACAATACCAAATTACGACTGTTAATTCAGAATGCAAGGCACGAAAATATGCCCAAGGATAACGTTGATCGTGCCATTAAAAGGGCTACTGAAAAAGAATCGAAAGATTATAAAGAGATCGCTTATGAAGGATATGCACCATATGGTGTGGCTATTTATATCGAAACAGCCACCGATAATCCTACGCGTACCGTGGCAAATATTCGCTCTTATTTCAATAAACACAATGGGTCACTTGGAACTTCGGGAATGTTGGATTTCATTTTCGATCATAAATGTAGCTTCCGTCTAGCCTACGATCCAGCGATAGATTTGGAAGAGTTGGAATTGAATTTGATTGATTTTAATATTGAAGAAGTGTTTGTTGATGAAGACGATTTGATGATTTATGCTGATTTCCAAAGTTTTGGACCAATTCAAAAATATCTCGAAGAGAATAATCTGGAAATAAAAACATTTAGTTTCGAACGAATTCCCAACGACCTAAAAGAGGTGACCGATGAACAAAGAATTGAAGTTGAAAAATTAATTGAAAAACTTGAAGAGGACGATGATGTTACCAATGTTTTTCACAATATGAATTAACCTTTTGCATTTATATACATAAAAAGATCTTCCTCTTTAGTCATAATAGCATGAATGCTTGCACGAAGTGGAAAATCTTTTTTTGATTAAAATATACTGTTGCCCTAAAATAAATCACTAAATCAATATAATGTGAAGATTATTTGATGTTTACAATCCTTAGTAGAAAAAAGAGCTTGTTTTTTATAAACAAAGTTGAACCTTAGTGTAAAAAGAGTAAACCAAACTAATCGACCTACTCACCGAATACCGCACTGCCTTAATCAGCGAAGTAGTAGCAGGAAAAATAAAAGTAATTTAATAGAGAGAGCATTATGGAAGCAGAACATACACATATAGAATACAAAAGTCTTAAAAAAGCATATGGAACAAAAGCCAATTTTAAAGAACTGGCAGAGACCTGTGTATGTTTGGCAAATTCGCAGGGTGGAAGTTTGTTTGTTGGCGTAGAAGACAATGACAAATTACCACCCGCAAATCAAAAAATAACACAAGAGATTGTAAATGAGGTATTATCAAGAGTTCGTTCATTAACAGATAGTGTTGGTTTGGGTGATGCTATTATTGAAACTCACGAAAATGGCGGACAATATTTCCATTTTAAAGTGTTTCATACCAGCCGAACTATTGCCACTACTTCAAGTGGGAAAATTTTAATGCGAATTCAGGATAAATGTTATCCAATAACAGGTGAAGATGTTACACGTCTTGCAGCCGAGAAAAATGCTTTTCAGTGGGAGTTGGTCGAATTAAAATCTTTTAAAATAGCTCAAATCCCTGAGAAAAATATTATAGCTTTTACTAATGACATACGTAAATCAGACAGGGTAAAAGAGAGTGTAAGGCAAAAAGATAATTTTGAAATAATTGAACATTACAATCTAAGCATCAATGGAAATCTAACAAATCTTGGTGCTTTGTGGTTAGGAACTGAACAGATGCGAAGCCGTATTTCTTATCCTATTACCATTCAGTACATTGTGTATGATGAATATGGCGAAAAAATAAAAAAAGAGAATTGGAACGATTATGAATTGAATCCAAAAGAACTGATTATTGACGTGGAAGAAAAGGCAGGCGAATTGAAATACTTTTATGAATTTCCTCAAGGACTTTTCCGAAAACGGATCAGGCAATATGCACCTGAGATAATCAGAGAATTATTGGTAAATGCCATTGCGCATAAAAAATATACTATTTCGGGAGATATATTTATTGAAGTCCATCCCAATAAATTAGAAATAACCAATCCAGGGAATTTACCCATTGGCATAACCGAAAATAATATACTTCATAGCAGGCATCGTAGAAATCCTCATTTAATAAGAATTTTTCATGACCTGAATTTAATGGAAGGCGAAGGTTCAGGGTATGACTTGATTTATGAATTGGATAGCAAAGACAATAAACCGTTTCCAATTGTAAAAACGGGTTTTGATTTTACAAAGGTTATTCAAAGCTCAGAAATTCTTAACGAAGAAGTTGTGTTTCTGTTAGAGTTTATTTCGCAACATTATCAGTTGTCGCAGAAGCAATTTATTGCCCTAGGCGTTATTGCAAGAGAAAAAAAGATATTAGGAACCGAATTAATTAAACAGCTTCAAATACAAGAAGATGACAGATTACGTTCGTATGTATCAAAACTCGAAGAACAGAAGATTTTAATATCACAGGGCGTAAGAAAGGGCAAGCAGTATTTGATTAATCCACAATTAATAAAATCATCAAAACTAAATATAAAGCCGAGTTTAAAAACGATTGAAACACATCGCTTAATTGCTTTAATAGAAAGTGATTTGCAATTATATCCAAATAGTTCAATGAGAGATATTCATAACAGAATCCCGGATGTTAATATCAAAGATTTAAGAAAAACCATTTATAGTCTGGTAAAAGAAAACAAAATAAAAACTTTGGGTGCCTCAAAAAACAGGACTTATATTATGGCATAAAAAAAAGAAATGAAAAAGAAAATGAAAAAGAAAAAACCACAACTACTTAGTAAGTAGTACATTATAAAACTTTAATTTCTTTTTTATAGTATAAAATAAAATAGAAAATGAATAGCATCACATCCGAAAAATACATTTGAAACTGCCCTTGTACAATCACTTGTAGAACAAGGTGGTACACATAAGGTAATGCAGAAGATTACAGCAAAGAACTGGGAATGTTTAAATATGAAGTGATTGCCTTTTTGCAAACATCTCAACCCAAAAGATGGGCTAAAATCTCTGCCATTCACGGAGCCGATACCGATAATAGAATTATACAGCGCCTATACAAAGAACTCGATTTAAGAGGCAGTTTGGATGTGCTCAGAAATAGTTTTTAGATTATGGTGTACATTTTAAAAAAAAATTAGATCGATTGTCTGAGTTGAAATACACACTTTTTTGAACACTACCTGAAAATCAATTCGTCCTGGACATTGAGCGGAGCCGAAATGTAGGATTGAGGAGAAAAATTGATAGAAGCAATTTACGCCAAAACAATACTTTATTATTTTATCGAACAATAGTGATATTGAACTACCTAATATCTAAAACTGCTTCCGCCAAAAAACTCGCGAAGAATGGAAGTAGGTGGAATGTCTTCTTCTGAAATAAGTTTGAAATAGGATAGAAACTTGAGAAGTCTGACTGCTTCTGCATATTCTGGTTCACTTTCGGGAACTTCTCTTAAAATGGGTTCAGCATACTGTTTCAAAATTCCCAATTCGGCCAATAAGGCTGAATTAAACATGATGTCGGCATTTTCCTGAAAGGGGAAAATCCATTTGTCTTCACCTTTTCTAACACTTTGCCAGCGGCGTAAGGTCTCCAAAGCACTGTAGCCACGATAGCGATAATCGCGTACCATGCGACGAATCAGACGATTGTCGGTAGTCGGAATGGGGTTTTGTGAATCAATAGAAATTTGAGTTAGTGCCGAAACGAAAATTTTATATTTTAAAGAATCATCAACTTTTTCCGTTAATTTAGGGTTTAATCCATGAATGCCCTCAATGATTAAAATAGAATTGTCTTGAAGTTTCAAGGTGTTGCCTAAAAATTGTTTTTCCCCTGTGTTAAAATCAAAAGTTGGAACATTAACCTCTTCACCATTAAGAAGTTGGAGAAGTTGTTCGTTAAAAAGTTTCAAGTCTAATGCTTCCAAACATTCAAAATCGTAATGTCCATTTTCGTCTTTAGGAGTATGTTCACGGTCGACAAAATAATTATCTACCGATAGTAAAACGGGCTTGTGACCAAAAATCTCCAAATGAACGGATAAACGTTTGCTAAAGGTAGTCTTTCCTGATGAGGAAGGACCGCTGACCAAAACCACCTTAACATCTTTTCTGGCGTTAATTTCATCGGCAATGCTGCCCAGTTTTTTCTCATGCAAAGTTTCCGAAATTTTTATCAAATTTGGAATTTGATGGTTTACAATGGCATTGTTGATGTCGCCAACATAAGAAACACCCAAAATGTCAACCCATTTTTTATGTTCTTGAAAAATTTGAAATAATTTCGATTGGGCGTTGATTCCTGAGGTTTTTTGCGGATTGTATCGGCTCGGACCTTGAAGTAATAATCCATTGTGAAATGGAGTTAAATTAAATACATTAATGTAGGATGTTGAGGGGGCCAAATAGCCATAATAGTAATTAATGGCGTCATCGAGTTGATAAACAGAAGTATATAAAAGTGTACGGAAGCTAAATAGTAGTTTCTTATCAGGTAAATTGTGATTGGTATAAATTTCAATAGCATCTTTAGTCAGTATTTCAGAGCGTTTGAAAGGAATGTCTGCTTCCACAATTTCCTGCATTCGTTTCAATAGTTTAAGACTCAGTTCACCATTTACAATACCGCCGGTATTCTCTACTTCGCAAAATTTACCCCCCGAAATGGAGTGACAAATTTTTAAAGTAGCTTCTGGATATAAGTCTTTAACGGCTTTGTATAAAATAAAACTAAGCGAACGGAGATACATTTGGTATCCTACAAAATGCGTTACATCAATAAATTGAATGATTTTGGGATTAAATACCTGATAATCCAGTTCTCTGGCTTTGTTGTTTACCAAAGCACCGATGATTGGATATTTTAAATTGATCTCTATGTCTGCCGCAATTTCCGACAATCGAGTTCCAACAGGGTAATGTAATATCTTATTATCGAGATTTTTGCAAATAATTTCCATATTGTTTTTTGTAAAAATAAATGTATGATGTACTAAAATAAATTAAATCTTGCTTTAATGTAAATTTTCACATTTTTTAAATATATCATGAACCATATTTAATGAACTATTGTTTTTTGGTAAATGGAGCTGCATACTTTAATATATCAGAACCTGTAATCTTTTTATCACAAAGAATAACCAAACGTTCAATTACGTTTCGTAGCTCACGAATATTACCTGTCCAATTGATTTTTTGCAATTCATCGATGGCATCTTCGGTAATCTCCATTCTGAGTTTCCCTTGAGTATTACAGATGTCCTCAATAAAATGCTCTGTCAAAAGGGGAATGTCTTCAATTCTTTCGTTCAGCGAAGGTACATGGATGAGAATGACACTTAAACGGTGGTATAAATCTTCTCTAAATCGTTTGTTTTCAATCTCTTCCAATAGGTTTTTATTGGTCGCAGCAATTACGCGAACATCAATATTTATCTCCTTTTCTCCTCCAACTCGACTGATTTTGTTTTCTTGAAGAGCCCGCAGAACTTTAGCCTGAGCAGATAAACTCATATCGCCAATTTCGTCCAAAAAAAGTGTTCCTCCGCTCGCCAATTCAAAATTCCCCTTTTTCTGCTTAATAGCGGAAGTAAAAGAGCCTTTTTCGTGTCCAAAAAGCTCACTTTCAATAAGCTCTGATGGGATTGCAGCACAGTTTACTTCAATAAATGCTTGGTTTGATCGATTGCTTTTTTCGTGAAGCCAATGTGCCAACAACTCTTTTCCAGTTCCATTTTCGCCAGTAATCAAAACACGTGCATCGGTTGTGGCAACCCTTTCAATCATATTTTTAATGT
>JAQUGA010000086.1 GCA_028684405.1 Bacteroidales bacterium
TCAGCACCATTTGGTGGTTTAGTGCCTCTGCCTGAACAGCGACACTGGTGGTTCGGCCGCCAGTTGGCGGATTCCACCATCTCATTTACAGTTTACCTGCCAATTCAGGCAAGCATGCAGAACGCTAATTCTACCGATGTTCTGCTTCTCGGCACACTATGAGCAGTGCGGGACAAAAATTGCTATCATTTTCGGTTCGGCACTTATTTAGTAAATATACAATTGCTTTTCGATTTGGCACTTATCCCGCATTGCTTATAGCCTCGTGTTGTGCAATGTTTTCCTACGTTCTGTTCCGTTCCGCTTCCGTTGTCTTTTTTTTTTAATCTTTCACAGAACATCGAAAAAGAAAAGTGGCGTTCGATAGTTTTTCCTTTCCGAAGCTCGACATTCCTAAATCTTTTTTGGAATCTGTTGCGAAAATTCCGAGTAGCGCTTTTCTTTTTAAAACATAAATTCTCAAAAAATCGGAAGGAATTTCGCTGGTTCCCATTATATGTCTTTTATCTTATATGATAAAGATAAACTGCAAAATTTAAAATTCTATCCATATCCGAACTATCAATTTTATTGTACTTTTTTAAAAAATCAGACTTCATTTTTTCTATGTCAAAATCATTTAATTCCGTAAAATTGGAAGCTGAATTTTTATAGTATTTTGATTTTGATTCGAGAGAAATTTCTTGATATAAATCATTTTTTAGTTTTCTGATATAGTCAATGCGTTCTTGTTTGTATTCACCAAGATTGTAATATTTTAATCGCCGTTTTATCTTTTTTTCTATTTCTTTTGGCTCGGAATAATCCAATTCGTAAGCTAAATCGCTAAAACAGATGTAATCATATGTCTCCTTAGAAGTTTTTGCCATTTCGAATTTGGATTAAGCATCTCCCTTAAATTGAAGAAGAATGTTTCAGCTGGTTTTTTCTTTCAAATATTGCACAACGGTTGGTACATGTTGTCGGGGCGGATTTCGGAGAGCGTTCCTGTCCGAAGGACATGGAACTGCGATGCGAGAATCCGCAGTTGGCGTACCACCGAACCCCGCCCTGCAATATGTACTTTGTTACCCACTGCTTTTTAGTTTTTAGTCAATATTGATTTTAAAGAATCGGTTTTAGTTTTGAATTTATTAATTATTTCGACTTGATTCTTTTCCAACCCTTTTATGTTTTTTCCACAACCATAAGTTTCACAATATTCTATTTCCGTATTATTTGTATGCCCTTTTGGGCAAATGTATTTTTCTTTTGCCTTGCTCAAAACTCCTTTGACCATTTCTATTTTCCCCAAATCTTCCAAATTTTCAAATAGTACAACAATTTCCTCCATTAATTTTAAGTCGTCTTTTGTGTAATAGTTTTTGTTTATTAAAAGGCAATTTATTGCAATTGATATTTCTCCTTTTTTTATAAGGTCAATTATTTTTTTAGCCGAGAATAAATTATTTGATTCAATAATTTTTGTGCAAGATTTGGGTTTTTCAATTATGTTTTCATATAGAATTTCTATTGCCTGATTTTCGTCAAGATTTCTAAAGAAACTTGGTGTGTTTGTCATTAATAGTTTTTCAGTTTCATTTAGCATACTTTGGTCTTGGTTTAATCTCTCAAAATATAATTCTAATATTATTGGAGCAATCTCACTTATTGGAGAATTGAAAAGAAATTGCCAATCTTCTTGAGTCGGAAGATTTTTTGCAATTACTTTACCCTGAATTGTCCTTTTATTGAATTCCTGTTCAAGACTGTCAAGACCAACAATTGAATCTGTTTCACTAACTGTTAAATGATTGTCTTTTTCACTCACTCGAATTTTTACTGCAGTTCCAAAAGTTGAAATCATAAACATTGATTTTCCTTTTCCAGAAATTTCATCAAAGTCTATTTTAATTCCAATAATTGCATTTGCCCCAAGATATGACGCTTTGGTTTTTAATTTGTCGATACCAATTTTATAAATTTTTTGAAGTTTGTCTTGATAGGTATCGGAAAGTCCCCCAAACAAATCTGTGATGGCTGCTCCAATGTCCGAAAAGAAATTTGTGCCGACCACAACATTTGTGGAAATCACGTCAATATACTTTTCGACAACTGCTCCTTCAATTGTGTCTGTTGATGTTGTAATTATTTTTTGCATTTCGTATGGTTTAGTTTTGAATGTTTCTTCAATTTAAAGTTGTGGGTAACGGCGTTTTGGCGCTTGGCGCAGTGGCGGATTTCGGAGCACAAAACTGTTAATACACCACAAAAGTTGATGCGAGGTAGAATGTTCAATTAACCACGTCACCCGCCATTGCCGCCAAACGCCTGTTGTGTGCTGGCGTTCTTGTCCACTGTGTCTGTAAACCATTGTCTTTGTTGAGTTTGCGTCCATTGTCGGGTTGCGTGTCGGGTGTTTTAATTTTTCATTTTGTGGGGAGAAAATTTTGAAATTCTGGCCAGCGTGGGAGAGGTGGAAGCTCTTTTGCAAGCTTTGGTCTGTGCTTGGGCTTGTGCGGCTTGCAAATGTGCTTACATCTGTGCATTGGCTATTTAATTGTCCATTCATTCCAAAAGTCAAATGGTGATGTTTCTTTTTTAGCATAGTATTCCACAATTTCGTATGCGATTTCAGGTTTACTTTTTCCGAATAATTCATTTGTAAAGGTGTCTGAAAGTTTGGGTCTAACCAATTTTAGTTTTACCACTTCTTCAATGGATTTTCCGGTCATTTCAGTCAAATCATTGTCTGGGATGAGATTTTCAGTTTCTCCTTCTTTTAGCACAGCAAAACCCCTATCGAATAAATACTGCCTAATTGTTTCTTTATCTTCGTCTGAATTCAAACCTAAATGCTTACAGATAGGAGAAAAAGTCTTTTTCATATCTAAAAAGTCATTGTCTACAATTGCCTTCCATTTTATCTTTAGTAGTTCTAAGGTTCTAATTATACCAATTATAGATTCCTTACCTTGTGCATTAACTACTGCAATGTTGTTTTTGTAAAAATGAGTAGAAGGGTTTTTAAAGCTCAGGTTTGGAAAAATGATTTGTTCGGTTTCACCTTCTACAATTAATACTTTGTCGGCAAAAAACATTTCTGATGAAAGCCCGCTATTTATTTGTCTCGCCAGTTTGTTATCAATGTCTTTGTAGTCAAAAGGTAATTGGTTTATTTCAGTATAATTGGAAGGCTTATCCAACCTTATGATTTCTCTTGGGTGAAAACTTGACAATAATATCGATGAATGAGATGAGATGATTATTTGCGAAAGGTTGTCAGCAATAAACTCCTTGAATAGCTGACCTAAATACCGAATACCTAAAGGGTGTAGGAATAATTCTGGCTCATCAATAAAAAATATCCGAGCATTTGAAGACTTATACTTTAGTGCTACTTCCAAAATACCGATAATTAATGCGCTTTGGGTGCCAGTTCCAGTTTCATCAATATGAATGAATTTATCTTTGTCTTTAACATATAACTCTAAGTTCCTTAAGAGCTCTGATGGTTCGTTATCTTTTGTCAGTTGAAATTTAATATCATTTATGAAACTTATGATTTTGGCATTTTTTAAAATTTCGCTTTTTTGACTTGCTAATACTTCTTCAACCAAACCATTCAAGCTATTAAGTGCATTCTTTAACTCGTTATATCTGCCTGAGTCTTCTAAAACAGATTTCATAAGTTGACCATATACCGTCCACCTTGAACCGCTTAAATCATCCTTTGCATTGCGTAAGGAATCTACGCCAATTATTTTACAAAGACCTGAGCGGACTTCTTTAATTTTTTGGTGAAGTTGGTATTTTCCGTTAATCAGAATCTTAAATTTAGAATCCTTTTTTTCTGCAACTTCTTCTTCAGAATCATCAGCGGTTGTATCTTGAGTCCCATCGACTATATCAGAATATCGTATTTCAATAAAGGCTGGCGAATTTGATTTAAATTCTTTATACAAAATACCCTGATATTTCTTGGTTATATCAAGTTTGTAAATTTCTGCCCCGTCTTGAAAATGAAGAAAAGCTGAAAGACGAATTGGTCTTGTGTTGTCGAAATAGTCCGATTTATTTATTCCAACATAACGAGGGTCTTTGTTACCAAGTAAAAATTCAATTACTGAGAGTATATTGCTTTTGCCTGAATTATTCTTGCCAATGATTATAGTCTTTCGTGAATTAAAATTCACGTAATTATCCTGTGGCGGAAAACTTTTATAATTGTTGATTATTAACTGAGACAAATACATAATTAAATTTTACTTGATATGCACTTCAATAATCTTGCTTGTGTCAATTCCTAAAATGTCAACCACTTTCACCATCACTTTGTATTTGCCTAATTTCTTGTATTCATAGGCAATGCTCGTAAATTCAAGCGTTGGATTTTTCTTGGTGCGGAAACTCTGCCACTCGTTTTCAAATAGGTAATTGCCCGTCCATTGCTCTTCGGTTTCGCCCGATTCGTTTTTGATTTTGATGATTTCCTTTTTGTCTTCGTAGTTGAAGTCAATTGCCCAGTAATCTATCCAGTCGTGCCAATCTTTGGTGAGAATGGTTTTGGTGATGATTCCGTTTTTGTCTTTTTCTACTTTGATTATCTGACCGTCTTCAATTACCACTTTACTTCCTGCTCTCATTGACTGTTGCAATTCTTCAATGTCGTCTTGGGTGTAATGGGTAACAAAGTCGGTCAGTTCGATGGTGATAGATTTGCCATTGATTTTTTCTTTGGTGTTTAAATAGGCAACATCAAAGAATTTTACTTGCCCTTTCTCAACCGCTCGTTTGTCAAATACATCTTTGGGTATGTATTTCAATGTAATGGAAACGCCTTTTTCTTTCAGTTCCTGAATGAACTGGGGTGTTAAGCCCATTTCAAACTCAAAGCCCAAAACATCAACCTGCGTATAAAGATTTTTGCGGCACTCTTCAAAAATATCAACCAATCGGCTTTGTGTAACAGGAACATCTAATGGCCCAACGTGAACAAATCTGCCTGATTTTTGCCCGTGCAATGCACTATGTCCGTCAATTCTTTTGGCTTTGTAGGCTTCCAAAATTAAGTCCACATACAGGTCTTCTTTGGCTTTGCGTTTCCCGTTTGTAAGGTCGTCCATAAAGAACTGCCTTTCATACTTGCCTAAGTTGAGAATTTCGAATGCTCTGAAATCCTGTCCACCGTTTTGCATTTCACGTTGAACTCCAATTAATCTCTTTCGTGCTGTATGTATTGAAAATCTGCCAAGGTCTGTTGTAATCCACTTTCTATTAAGTTTTTCTGCTACTGCTGCTGTTGTTCCACTACCACAGAAAAAGTCTGCAATCAAATCACCTTCGTTGCTACTGGCTTTAATAATTCTTTCAAGTAAAGCCCACGGTTTCTCCGTTGGGTAACCAGTCCTTTTTACGCCATCATTTGGGAAACGCTGAGCAATTGCCATTTCCCACCAATCTTCAGGAATTTTTCCATCGTTTAGTTCATAGTTATCACCAATAAAGCCAGAACCCCTTAATCCTTCTTTGAAATTATCCTTTGTCTTTTCACTATGAGCCATTCTGATTTGGTTGTCATTGAAAATCCATTTGTCAGATTTTGAATACCAAAGAATATTATCGTGCTTTCTATTGAACTGTTTCATCCCTGGAGAGCCAGGGCCTTGGTAGCACCAAATGATTTCATTTCTGAAATTTTCAATTGAAGAACCAAATATGTCATTGAGTAAAAGCCTTAAATATGATGTCATACGCCAATCACAATGAACATAGATACTTCCATCATCTGAAAGTAAATTATGCATCAACTTTAATCTCTCATACATCATTGAGAGATAAGAAGAAATACCCTTTCCCCAAGTATCACGGTATGCAATCTCTTCAATAATGCTTTGCTTCTTTTCGGCTTTTTCTCCGCCAATTTCAATTTCAAAACCAAAGTCAGCACCTACGGCAAAAGGTGGGTCAATGTAGATGAGTTTTAAACCGCCTTCTTTTTCTATTTTATCACGAATAGGGCCATTTGCCAATGAAGAAAGTATCAATTTATTATCGCCCCAAATCAATTTGTTTGTCCAGCCTTTGAGTTGTCGCCCACGGGTGTCAAACATTTCAAACATATCGCCTTGCTTCTTTTCTTCTTTTCGTGGCTCGTCTATATGCTCAATGCTATGAAAGGGCAGGGCTACATTGGTAACATCTTCTTTTCTTCCATTCCAAAACAGGAATACATCTTCTTCGTCAGCAAAAAGTTTGTAAATGAATTCCTTTGGCAGTTTTTCTCCTGCCTTTATTAGTTCTATGATTCGGTTTTTATCGGTATCGTTCAAGTTCATCAATTGTCAATTGGATTGTTTACTATTAAATCAGGAATGTGGTTAAAATCACCTGTGTTCCTTGTAATTACTTCTGTGCAATGCAATAATGCTGTTGCAGCAATTATCGCATCAGCCGATTTCATATTTCTTTGCTGCCTTAGTTCAGTGGCTCTGTCAATCACTTCACTTGTAATTGGCAAAATGGTAACCAATGAAAATACGGCATTGAAATATTCTTCGGCTTCTTCGGTTAAACCGCGATAGCCCAATACTTCAAGTTTGGTTAATTCAGAAACAGCCAAGTCTTCTTGTTCCAATAATTCCTTTAATTGTGGAAATTTAGGCTTTGCAGCGTAAATCAATATGTTGCTATCTACTAATCTCATAGCCCATTGATTTTACGGTCCGTTCTGTCTTTCTTTTGCCATTCCACAGGGTCGCCAAAGTTTGATACATCCGCACCTTTTTTAATGAGCTGGATGGCTTCTTCCTTAGAAATCTTTTTGCCGAAGTCCTTAACGAAAAATATAGAAATTAGGTCTTGGAATGATTTCAGGTTGTTTTTTAAGTCGTCCCATTTTTCCTGCTTTACATACACAGGATTGTATGTGTATTCGCTTTGAGCATTGTTGATGTCTTTGCACCAAGTTGCCAAGCGTTTAATTTTTAGTAAGTCGTCTAAATCTTCCCTGCCTTTGGTTTCAAGAATGTAAAAAGTGTTCGTGCCTGTTTTTACAAAGAAGTCAGGAAAATACTCCCGAATGTTTCCGTCTTGTGCCTGATATTCAATTTTGAAATTGATACCACCTTCGCCCATTGTGTTTTTTGCGTAGGCAATTACATCTGAAAAACGACTCTCAAGAAATGATGCCACTTCCAGTTCAAACGGATTGTCACCAATGATTTTGTTGAAAACCGATTTTTTGGGAACAAGGAAGGGCTGGTTTTCTGCAACCTTTGGTTTGGTCAGTTTTAGCGAAATGTAGTTTTTAACTTCTGCTGTTCCTTTATCGGTTACGGTTAGTTCATCAATCGCTTTTTTGAATGTGGCACGCAAAACTTCCTTTGGTTTTACTTCCGAAAGATTTCTTAGCGTTTGTGGGTCGCTTAATTCAACTTCATTGGCGAAAAGCTGATACTTGATAAAGCTTTCAACCTTTGGATAAAGAATATTAAAGCCGCTTACCAATCGGCTGTCTTTTAATATGGAAGAAGTGAAAAAGCCAATCACATTGCGGTAGTCGGGAACTGTGTCTTTGAAAACTGTTTTGTGTGAAAGATTGCCTTCAATGTCATTAAAGACAATCTCTTTCAATTCGTCTGAACTGAATTTTTTAAGAGCAACTTTTTCGTTTTTGAATTTACTTACGTCAATGTATTCCAAATTTTTAAACTCACGATAAATTCTCGGGCTCATTTGTGGAATCGGAATATCCAGTTTATCCAAATCCTTGTCTGGATTTTCTTTGTCCACTTCCACAATAACAGGCGACTTTCCTTTCGTGCCTTTACCCATTGGGCTGTATTGGAATTCAACACCTTCCGTTTTCAGTTCTTCAACAAACTCCAAAAACTTAGGCGTTCCAACAATCACCAATTTTTCAGGTGTGTCTAGCGAAAACATTTTTCTCAAACCACGACCGATGGTTTGTTCGGGAAGGATTTTAGAATCCGCACCATAGGGACGAAGCCCCACTATGGTGGCAACATTTCTAACGTCCCAACCTTCACGAAGCATCAAAACTGAAACAACGGCTTTGTAAGGCGAATGGTCTTTGTCTATTTCGTCTGCTGCTTTGCGTAGCTTCTCTAATTCTTCCTTGTCTTTTTTACTTGATGCCGTTTCTTTGATTTCACCTGATGTATTGGTGTGAATGGTCAGCACCGAATTTTTCATTTTCGGATAGTTGGCTTCCAAAAAAGCTGCGGCTTGGTCGGCTTCTTTGGTGTTCATAGCCATTATGAACAGAATAGGAGTTTTGTGATTTTTCAGTTCTTCATACTGCTGTTCCCATTCCAAATAACCCAAATGAATGTAGTCACGGTATCGTTCAACAAAATCGTTGCTGTCTTTTTCCTGAATTTTTTGTCTTGATGCTTCATCAGGCAAAACAGGAGATTTCACAACATTGTGTTTGATGGCTTCTACCAAGGGATAATCGCAAATAGTTTGAACGAAAATTGCTCCGTTGTTGTGTCTTGGTGTTGCTGTGTAGTCTGCTTGCAAACTGATTCCGCTTCCAGTTTTCAGTTTGATTTTATTGTTTATGTCTTCAATGCTTTTGAACCAAGCCAATGAACTGTCGTGAATATGATGAGCTTCATCATTCAACACAACTAGGTTTTTAATCTTGTCGCTTCTTAAAATTTTTCCAAGGTCTAAGCCTTTTGAAGTGTCTGCGTCAGGTTTGGGTTTTACGCCTAAGAAAGTTGTTTCAAAACTCTGCTCAGGTTCTTCATTAAAAAATACCCGATGAATGTTGGTCAGGAAAATATTTCCCGATTCCGTTATCGGTTTTAAGTCGTCTTGAATATGAAGCGTTAATTGAAAATCGTTTTTCCAGTCTTTGTCGTCAAAGCCATTATCAGGAATAAAAGGCTCATCAAAAAACATTTTAAGACCATCAAAATCTTTTCTCAAACGATTTAAAACGATGATGTTTGGAGCAATCACCAAGAAGTCTTTTGAGAGTGTGCTGTCGGTTTCATAAAGTTTATGGAAGTATGACCAAACCAAAGTCAAGCCCATTACTTTTGTCTTACCAGCACCAGTTGCCATTTTCACCACATAACGAGTCCAGTTTTCGTCAAACATACCAGTGCTTATACGCCCTGATGAATCAAACTTCATCAATTCATATTTGTCCTTGGCATTTGCTATTTCATAGAGATAAACAATTGATTCAATGGCTTCACGCTGAGAAAAGAAAAAACTGAATTTAGTTTGTCCGATTAAATGCTCCTGATTAAACCAAAAATTCAAAAGTGATTTTGTCGTTTCGGATGCTCCTGCATAATTTTCGTCACGCCATTTTGCAACTGCAAGTCTGATTTTATAAACCAATGGCGGTAACAGCTTTTCATAGGCGTTTTGAAAAGCGTCCATTTGGCTTTGTGTCGGTGCCCACCTTTCGTTGGGCGATAATATTTTAAACGGGTCTGAAAACTTCATTTATTTATTAATGTATCGTTCAAAGTTAATATTTCTGTCTGTGCGATGGCAAAAAACGGCTCTTTTGCAAGCTTGGGTTGTGTGTTGGCTTGTGCGGCTTGCAAATGTGCCGTTTGCGGGTCGGCATAGAATTTCAAAATTTTTTTGCGTTGGGAAAAATTAAAACACAGAAGGGTCGGCAATGAGTGTCGGCTTACTCGCTGTCCGTTTGTTGTATCGTTTCTATGTCTGTGTTCACCTGTCAAAATGGTTTACTTTTTCTGTTTTTCTGTCCATTATTTTCTGTCGGGTCGTTGTCTTTTACGCTTGTACACAACGGTTGGGCGTCGAGTAGGCAAGGGGAATTTCACCCCAAGCCTCTCACAGAACCGTACGTGATAGTCTCCCATCATACGGCTCTTGTTATACAAATCTATGCGCTATTTCAATAAAATCCAAGACGCCATTGGTAA
>JAQUGA010000087.1 GCA_028684405.1 Bacteroidales bacterium
GTGATGAGTGATGAGTGATGAGTGATGAGTTTGGAGTTTGGAGTTTGTATGCTTTTGATATGGAGTTGATATGCTTTTGATATGGAGTTAGAGCTTTTAAGCAATTAAATATCAGGGACTTAAGTTGGAAAAGTATTGCTAAGGGTGTGTAAGACGTTGATTTTAAGAGAGTTATAGTCGCTAAAAAAACGTTGATTTTCATGAAATGGAGGGGAATAAGGAGTTTTTATTGAATATTACGATATAATCTGAATGCATAAAAGGATAAAACAAGAGATCCTCCCTGATCCTGAAACAAGTTCAGGATGACGGGTGACCGTTCAGGGTGACGCCCTGAAACAAGTTCAGGATGACACGGATGACCCCCTGAAACAAAACAGATCCTGAAACAAGTTCAGGATGACGGATGACACGGATGACACGGATGACGGGGGTGACAGTGGAAAGTTTGTAAAGTGTAAAGTGATGGTCGTCGCGGATGGCTTTTGGTGGACGGGTGGGTTTTGGTGGTCGGGTGGCTTTTGGTGGTCGGGTGGTCGGGTGGACAGGTGGTCGGGTGGCTTTTGGTGGTCGGGTGGTCGGGTGGTCGGGTGGTCGGGTGGTCGGGTGGACAGGAAGAGTTGAAAGTGGAAAGTGGAAAGTGATGGTGGTCGCGGATGGCTTTTGGTGGACGGGTTATGAGTTGAAAGTGAAAAGTGATGAGTGATGAGTGATGAGTGATGAGTGATGAGTGATGAGTTTGGAGTTTGGAGTTTGTATGCTTTTGATATGGAGTTGATATGCTTTTGATATGGAGTTAGAGCTTTTAAGCAATTAAATATCAGGGACTTAAGTTGAAAAGGTATTACTAAGGGCATGTAAGACTTTGATTTTAAGAGAGTTACAGGCATTGAAAAACGCTTGTTTTAAGGTCTTTTTAGTGATATTAAGTGGCTTCGGGGGTTCTAATTTTTTCAAACCACAAATATCCAATCGACGAAAATCTTTAAAATAAATTACTATTGTCCGATAAAATAATAAAGTATTGTTTTGGCGTAAATTGCTTCTATCAATTTTTTCCTCAATCCTACATTTGGACCCCGCTCAATGTCCAGGATAAATTTATTTTCGGCAATTTACACTCTTTATGGAGGTGAAATAAATTGCGGAAAAGCAATATTTTTTAAAAAAAACAAAACCAAGCCTCTCTTTTTTATTTTATACATATTCGCTTCTTATGCAGTGTTTTATACCGTTACGGTTTCTATAATAGTCCAATTCAATAAATATTTTTTATACTCTAATACCAATTTGAAAAATAATATAGTCCAATTTCGCTTTTAGCTCATTGTGCTATTTATTTTAAGCATCGGCATTATGCAAATTATAAAATTGTAGGACATAAGTGTCAAAACGTAGACTGTCTACAATTTTAATTTGGTATAACAGAAACTCTATCGGCATAAATCCCGCTTTGCGAGGACATGCAATACTAAATTTCAAATTATTCGTTGGACTAATTTGAAATAAGTATTGGTATTACATAAGATAATCAGATTTATATCGGACAACAGTGATAAAAAATCTAGCATATTGAATAAAAAACGACCGCAGTAATTTACTACGGTCGTTTTGCATAGAGCCATATTGAATTTTATAATAAAGAAAAGACGCCAGTAAGTCCTGCCATAACGATAGAGACCATGGTCATTAATTTGATTAGGATATTCAAACTTGGACCCGAAGTGTCTTTAAAAGGATCACCAACGGTGTCTCCAACGACGGTAGCTTTGTGAACATCGCTTCCTTTTCCGCCATAATTTCCTTCCTCCACATATTTTTTAGCATTGTCCCAAGCTCCACCTGAGTTGGCCATAAAAATAGCCAAAACAAATCCAGTGGAGAGACCGCCTACAAGAAGTCCCATAACACCAGAAACTCCCAATACGATTCCAGTAATAATCGGAACAAGAACAGCGACTGCTGAAGGGAGGATCATTTCTCTTTGTGCTCCTTTTGTCGAAATAGCAACACATGTTTCGTAATCTGGTTCTGCTTCTCCGGTAAGAATACCTTTAATGTCTCTAAATTGGCGACGAACTTCTTCCACCATTTTTTGAGCAGCACGACCCACAGCATTCATGGTAAGACCTGCAAAAACGAAAGTTAAAACAGAACCCAGGAAAATACCAACCAATACTTTTGGATTCATCAGATGGACTTCGTAATAGGTCATAAAATCCATAATGGAAGCTTCCGAAGTTTTAATAACATCTCCGCTCACTACCATGGTGGTTTGTCCCACACGAATAAGTCCAATTTTAATCTCTTCAATATAGGATGCTAAAAGAGCTAATGCAGTAAGAGCTGCAGACCCAATAGCAAAACCTTTTCCTGTTGCAGCTGTTGTATTTCCTAGAGCATCTAAAGCATCTGTACGTTTACGGACTTCAGGTCCAAGTTTGCTCATTTCAGCATTTCCACCGGCATTGTCAGCGATGGGGCCGTAAGCATCCGTAGCTAGGGTAATACCAAGCGTTGAAAGCATTCCTACAGCAGCAATACCAACACCATAAAGTCCTGCACTTAAATTTGAAAGGTCAAATTTTGCTGCAAATAAATAAGATAAAATAATACCAACCACTATAGCACCAACGCTAATTGCTGTTGAAATCATACCTGAACCGATTCCTGAAATAATAACGGTTGCAGGGCCGGTTTCAGCCGATTTTGCAATGAGTCTTGTGGGTTTGTATGCGTGCGAAGTGTAATATTCTGTACCTTGTCCGATAACGATTCCAACAATCAAACCAATTACAACTGCAAACGAAACATACTGCCAATTAGGCATTCCTAGCAAATACATAATTCCAAATGTACCAACAGCAACCAAAGCAGAACTTACATTCACTCCAAATCCAAGTGAACCAAGCAACTGTTTCATGCTTGCCCCCTCTTTGGTTCTTACCAGAAAAATTCCAATAATGGAAAGAACGATTCCCAGAGCTGCAATTAGCATAGGTGCAAAAACAGCTTTAAGTTGAATTTCGGCAGACCAGTCTGAGCTAAAATAAGCAGCAGCTCCCAGAGCAGCAGTAGCCAAAATTGAACCCACATAAGATTCGTATAAATCGGCACCCATTCCGGCAACGTCGCCCACATTATCACCCACATTATCGGCAATTGTAGCAGGATTACGAGGATCATCTTCAGGAATTCCCGCTTCTACTTTGCCAACAAGGTCGGCACCCACATCGGCAGCTTTGGTATAAATACCTCCTCCCACACGAGCAAAAAGTGCTTGCAATGACGCTCCCATTCCAAAGGTTAACATGGTTGTGGTGATCATAATCATTTTATGTTTTGCATCCACATCTTCAACAAACGCATCCAGCACTAAATACCAAACTGAAATATCAAGCAATGCAAGTCCAACAACAACCAATCCCATTACAGCACCCGAGCGGAAGGCTACTTTTAAAGCACCATCCAACGATGTTCTTGCAGCATGTGCAGTACGAGCTGAGGCGTAGGTAGCTGTTTTCATTCCTAAGAAACCTGCTAAACCACTAAAAAACCCACCCGTTAAAAATGCAAATGGAACCCATTCATTCTGAAGGTGAAAAACATATGCTAAAATTGCAAAAAAGATGGCCATTATGATAAAAACCACAGTCACAACTTTATACTGTTGCTTCAAATAAGACATAGCTCCTTTGCGAACATGAAGAGCAATTTTTTTCATCGTGTCTGTTCCTTCATCAAGCTTCATCAATTCTCTAAAGAAATGCCAAGCAAATAGCAGAGCCAATATTGAAGCAAACGGGATAAACCAAAACATCATGTCAGTACTCATAATCAGTTATTGTATTAGTTAATATTAATTTTATATTTCAAAGAAATGTCTTTAAAACCGGTGCAAAATTCCATAAAAAAAATGAATAAAAAAATTTATTAACAATAATAGTATTGATTTTAGTATATTCGATCAAAAACGGCATTCTGTTCATCTTGCATAGAAAAGAGAAATGACTATTGTATTCAATGCAAAACAAACGCATAAGGCATTGATTTAATGCACAATACCAAATGCGTTTACGACAATAATTATGTCTAACTATGCATCTTTGGTCAATAAAGATATGGGTTTAATTCCGAATGCACTACCCGATTCTACAGCTTTCAAAACGGCTCCGCCGCCTGTAAAAATATAATACCTTGGACAGTCGATGGCCATAATATACAATCCTGGCAAAAGTCGTTTAAGTTCCTGCAGGGTATCGCCACCTCCGTATAACTTTATTCCTTGAGGATTATCATCAATCAATACATCCAAGGCAATGGTGCCTTCGTTAAAGTGAGGTGTGTAACCCATTACGGCGTTTACAAATATGGTGTGTGCTTTGTGAAAAATGCTATGAACTTCAGGATCATTAAAGGATTCTTTAGCAATATCTAAAACGAAATTCAACTTCGCTCCTTTCTCAAGCATTAATATATTGTGTTTGCGATATTTTCCTTCAATTTTCCCTTCCATAGTATCCGACTCAATGATGTATTTTAATTCCACAATTTTACCAGGAAAATCGGCACTATATTCAACAAACTTACGAGCATGCTCAATGTCCTCTTCACTAATTCCATTAATTTGAAAGCCATATTTGGCACTGAGATAGGCATTGTAAATTACTCCACCCAAAACCAAATAATCTGCTTCCCGCAGCAAAGCATACAGGGGTTCAATTTTGGTATCAAATTTAGCACCGGCCACAACGGCTATAAATGGACGATTGGGCTTGAAAATTCGTTCCAAATTATCAATCTCTTTTTCCATCAAAAAGCCAGCATAAGAAGGCAATTTTTCTGCAATTTTAAAGGTTGAAGTGTGAGCTTGCCAAGATCCAAAAGCATCATTTACAAACAAATCGGCTATGCTTGCCAAATCAACTGCCATGGCCTCAGCCAGTTCGCCTTTATCTTCTTCGCCAGCAAACCAACGGGTATTGGGCAGATAGATGCCTTCAATTTCATTATTGCGTAGCTGATCGACAAGGGGTTTTAAATCTTCAATAAAATCGGTAATTCCAGCTTTGCCATCTGCTTTTAACTGGGGAATTACAAAATTAATCTGCAATTTCTTTTTAAGATATTCAACAATGGGTTCGATGGAAGAGCCTTCAGAAATATCTATTTCGCCCGTTTTTTTGTTTTTTGGCCGACCGTTATGCGTCATTATTATCAGCTTTCCTCCGCGGGATACAATGTTAAACAATGTTGGGAAAGTAACTTCAATTCGATAGGGATCGTGTATAAATCCTTTTTTAACCACATTGTGGTCGACTCTTAATAATACAATTTTGTTACGTAAATCTGCTTCTCTAACCGATTTTAATACTTTCATATTTATTATATTTTTGATTTAATTCCAAAATGGATTTTTTACTATCTGAATATTTAACTTCTCAAGGTAATCAGGCATCTCTGCTTGTCCGTTATCTAAAACAATAAAATCAAGGTTTTGTTCTATTAAATTTATACAATTTTGCTCACTTGGAATAAAGTCATAAGCCGCTTTGTAATCAGTAAAAAACATAATTTGGATGTTTGCATAATAAGGGGTGTTGAAAATAACATAAGAGGTGTCGGGAATAAGTTGGGGCAATACTCCTATTAGGTTTAATTCTTTGGTTTTAACAGCACGCATAGGGTGATTTTGAGAATCTATTAAAGTGTGCTTTTGATGCAAGGTGTTAAAATCAAAATTTACATACGAAAACCAAAGAAGTAAAATAGTAGACAAAACAAGTGATATTAGTTTAAATTTACACCATCTACTTGTAAGCTTTTCTATTTCAATGAATAGTAAAGCTAATGACAAAAACGCAAAAGAGGAAACCGATAAACCAAAAGAGATCATTTTGGTGGCAGCCAAAGAATAAAAAAGATAAATTGCAATGACTGACGTAGCAAGTACTATTTTATATTTTAAATTTTCGACTCGAATTAGAAGAAACACAAACCCTACAAGTAACAACCATGGGGTTAAGACAAATTTACCATACAATTTGCCGAGATTCTGAAAATGAAAATCCCAATTTCCACCATGATCTTCAATGACTTCAAAAAAGTGACGGGTATTGTAGCTGTATTCATAAGCACTTTCAATAGGAAAAGTTCTAATTATATATAATTGCCATGGAAGTGCAACAAAAACAGTTATCATTAAAGAGATAATCAATGGAATGTATTTTTTAATTTTGAATCTGTTTTTGTCAGCGATAAGTGTGATTCCCCATCCAAGATAAATTAGTAGACCGACGAGCCATTTGACAAGGATGGCGCTTCCGCTAAACAAGCCAATCAAAACAATCCAATACCTATTGTTGGAATTTTGATATTCAAACCAAGCCCAAAATGATGCTGTAACAAAAAACACAAATGCCATATCATTGTGATCGCAAACCTGCGTACCAATGGTCAGTTCAATTAAATAATAGGAAAAAGAGAAGATAAAAGCAGCATAAAAGCCAAGTTTTTTAGAGAAAATTATCGTTCCTATTCGATAGATTAAAAAAACCATCAATGCGTGCATCAGAATACTGGGAAAACGCACTGCCCAGGCAGAAATACCAAATGTTTTGAGACTTAATGAAATCATCCACAAAAAAAGCGGTTGTTTGTGAAGCCAAACATGATTACTAATCCAGACTTCATGAGCATACGGAAGTACTGGATTTTTAAACAACATTGGTTTAAAAGGGTTTTCCATCATGTTTTTTGCCACCAAGGCGTGATATTGTTCATCCCAATAGAGCAAATATGGGTCTAATAAACCCATAAACATACCCAGTAAAAAAACACCTGAAAACAATAATAGAATAGATATTTTGGATTTCCCTCTTTGAAAAAGGATTAAAGAGGTGATAATTATACAAATGGATGTATAAAAGTGGAGCAATTGAATGTTTGAGAAATAGTCTGAATTTAGCATTTTATAAAAAATATAGTACAAATATAGGATTAAAACTTTTCAAGAGCTTCATCAAAAGGGATAAATCTCAGGCGGGTATATTCGAGCAAAGCATTGTAATAAATGTCATTAAACATAATTTCTTGCACCTTTTGGTAATGTTTGGATGATTTAAACTTAATATTTAAAATATCTTCAAATCTCTCTTCGATTTTCCAGAATGCACGATACATATTGGCTTCGGTAATCATAACCAAAATAACATCCTGTTCTTTGATGGTTTCGGCAAAATTTGTGGAACTTATATAATCGGCATTTTCGCCCCAAATATTGGGATAGATGGTGTTGTTGTAATACCAAAAATCGTTGGACGAAAAGGCACGATGTGGTATTTTATGATCGTAAATACTCCAATAATAGCTATCTGCAATGGTCAGAACTTTCGGACGAAACGTCCCATGCGTATCGATGCTAATTTTTGGATAAGCCAGTGTTTGATGGGGAATTTGAAAAAGAAGATTCATTGGTTTTTCTAAATCAAAATCGATATCTTTGAGCGTATTGCTGTATGTGACTGTATCCCATGACAATAAAGGTAAGTCAAAGGAAGTTTGCAATTTAATAAACCTCAACAAAGTATCCGCAGCCAAATGCATTCCATACGTGCTCCAATGTACACCAGTAGCAGGATAAACGGGATATTGGCAGGTATCTTTAAGCGTTTTAAAATATGCATTTAAGTCTAAAAATTTCATATTTAAATCACTGAAAACCTCAGCGTACTTTTCATAATTGGAAGTTGTTTTCCGTTCTGGGAAATATTCATCCCGAATCTTTTCAGGATAGACGGAGGCTTTCCCGGGTTCGAAAACAAAAAGCAAATGGATTCCAAATTGATCAAAAAAACAATCCTGAATGACTTTCATTCGTTGAGAGTTTTCTAAAATAAATTTCTCTCCCATAAAGTTACGACCCAAATAATCAATAATATAGCCCTCCTCAAAAAGATAATTATCCTTTCCTACAACGGTCTTTTCAGCATTTACTTTTTTAAAAAGCGAATAATTAATTTGATTGTAAATTCGGATTAATGTATTTCTAAACCCAGTATTTTGCGAAGCTGATTTTTCCATGGCCACCTGAAAAGCATCGTTAAACCAACGCTCCCATGTAAAATATTTTAAAGTGCGTTTGGGCTCGTTCACAAAAGTACCGTCCAAAGGTCTTTCCTTAACAATGTGGGTAATCCCAACTAAAAGTGGAGCCATCAAAGTGAGCAGGATTATATAGAATAAAATGCGTTTCATATCAAAATCTAAAATAGATAAATGGATTGAAATCAGAAATTAAAACAGCCGAAAGAGACAAGAAAAACAAGACTATCGAAAGCAATGAAAACAGAATTTGTGAGGTGTTATTTTTAATGGATAGATAAACATAATTTTGAATTTTTTGTGTAGCAGGAAAGAGACAAAAGAATGCAAAAAAACTTGCTAATGCAAAAACAAACCACAGTTTTGAATCGTAATAAAAGGCATCAATCGCATAATCAAAAGAAAACATTTTTGAAATAAGGGCAAATGCTTGCGTTGTAGAATCGGCTCTGAATAGAACCCAGCCTATCATCACAACAAAAAAGGTAAAGGGGATAGAAATAAATTTACTTGATTTTTCAAGTAAATCTTTCAGAAACAGTCTATCCAAAACCAAGAAGACTCCATGGTAGATTCCCCATAAGATAAATGTCCAAGCAGCACCATGCCAAAACCCAGAAACGATAAACACAAAAAACAGATTAAAGAGCAATCTTTTCTTTCCAACTTTGTTTCCTCCCAGCGGGATGTATAAATAGTTTTTCATCCAATTTCCAAGAGTAATGTGCCAACGTCTCCAAAACTCGGTAATGCTTTGTGAAATGTAAGGATTCATAAAATTTTCCGGGAACTTAAAACCCAACATCAAGCCAATGCCCAATGCCATATCTGAATATCCAGAAAAATCGTAATAAATTTGAAAAGTGTATGCCAAAACTCCAAGCCAAACGGTCGAAGAGTTCATCAGTTCGGTGGGCGTTGCAAAAACCATATCGGCAAACTCCCCCATTGTATTGGCAATCAGCACTTTTTTGGCAAGACCAATGGAAAAACGCAAGAAACCATTTAGTTTATTATCAAAAGTGTCGTTGTGTGAACGGTCGGTAATTTGATCCGAAATTTCATGATATCGAACAATGGGACCAGCAATCAATTTGGGAAATAGTATTATGTACAACTGATAATCCCAGAAATTGGGCAAAGGCTTATGGATTTTTCGATAAACATCTACGACATATGTAATGGTTTCGAAGGTATAAAAAGAAATTCCAATGGGCATCACTAAATTTAAAAGAGGAATCTCTCCAAATCCAAAATAGGAAAAGAGAGAGTTGAAATTATCAATAAAAAAGTTCATG
>JAQUGA010000088.1 GCA_028684405.1 Bacteroidales bacterium
AAGAGAAATCTTCCATTGATATTGAAAAAGATGAAATTCAAAAATTCTACTTCGAGATTGGAATTCAGCCAGAAGTTGATTTAAAAGCCATCAAAGTTAAGGCAAAACAATACGAAATTGAAGCGACTGAAAAACAAATTGACGATGAAGTTACGCAACTTACTAAAAGATATGGCAGCGTTGATTCGCCAGAAACCATTGGAGCTGCTGATTTAGTTACGGGTGAATTTATTTACAGCGATGATAATGACACTGCTACACCAGAGCAGACTTCAATTTTTGTAGACCTAATTACCGATGCAAAAATCAAAAAAGCATTTGTGGACAAAAAAGCAGACGAGACCATTAAGTTTGATGTAAAGAAAGCTTTTAAAGACCCTAAACATGTTGCAAAAGCTCTAAATATAAAAGAATCTGAAGTTGAAAATGCAAAATCGGAAATTTTATTTACTGCAAAAAGTATCAGTCGTTTAACTCCTTCGGAAATAAATGAAGATTTATTCAAAAAAGCATTCCCCGAAAAAGAGATAAAAACAGAAGAAGAATTTAAAGCAGCAGTAAAGGAAGTTATTGAAAAGGAATTTACTCAATATTCTGAACGTAAATTTGTGGACGATACCATCAAAGAAATAATTGATAATAGCGGAATTAAACTTCCTGAAGAATTCTTAAAAAGATGGATGATTCGAACCAATGATACCATCACCGAAGAGAATGTTGACGACGAATACGAGCGTGCAAATCAATCCATCAAATGGCAATTGATTGAAAACGCTTTGGTAAAAGAAAACAACATTGCCATCAATATGGATTCTGTAAAAGACTATATTCGTGAGTTTTACAGAGGATATTTCAAATCTTCAGAAGCCCCAACGGATGAAGAAACCATAAATGAAAACTTGGAAAAAATAGTAGACCAAGCCATTCAAAATAAAGAAGATGTGAAAAAAATATACGAATCTTTATTTGATCAAAAAATTACCGAAGCAATTAAAAAATTAGTCAAACCTAAATTAGAAAAAATCAGCTTTGACGATTTTGTAAAACTATAGTTTAACCTTAAAAACTTGAAATTATGGACAGCAATGAATTCCGAAAATACGCCACCAAACACATAGGCATTAGTAGCTTGAACATGGATCGATACACTTCCATGATTAACAACAACTATATTTCCCCAATGATTATCGAAGAACGCCAGCTAAACATAGCTACAATGGACGTATTTTCGAGACTTATGATGGATCGTATTATCTTTTTGGGAGTTCCCATTTACGATAGTGTTGCAAACATTATTCAAGCACAGTTGTTATTTCTCGAATCAGTGGATCCCAAAAAAGACATTCAAATTTATTTGAATTCTCCGGGCGGTTCTGTACATGCTGGACTTGGCATTTATGATACCATGCAGTATATTGCACCCGACATTGCTACCATTTGCACCGGCATGGCGGCTTCTATGGGAGCGGTTTTGTTGTGTGCTGGAGCCAAAGGCAAACGCACTGCGCTTAAACATGCTCGTGTTATGATTCACCAACCCATGGGAGGTGCTGAAGGACAGGCTACAGATATTGAAATTACGGCTCGTGAAATTCAAAAGATGAAAAAAGAACTTTACGAAATTATTTCACATCATTCTGGAAAAGATTACGATATTATCTGGAAAGATGCCGATAGAGATTATTGGATGACATCTCAAGAAGCTCGCGAATATGGAATGATTGATGAAATATTAGAACGTAAGAAAGAGTAAAACGAACAATAGTTAAACCATAAAAGAGCCGCATTTTCAATAAATCGGCTCTTTTTATTGAAAACTTAAAAGAATATGGCTAAGCAAAAAAAAGAGCAGGAACAGTTTTGTTCATTTTGTGGAAGTGTCGCTAAAGATGGGTTGATTATTTTTAGCAGCGGTGCTAATTGTGACATTTGCGAGGAGTGCGTTCGTCATGCGAACACCATTTTGGAAGAGAACAAAAAATTCCAAAAAAAGGAAAACAGCGATTTCAAATTATATAAACCAGCTGAAATAAAAGCTTTTTTAGATCAACATGTAATTGGTCAGGAGAATGCCAAAAAAACCTTATCGGTAGGTGTTTACAACCATTTCAAACGAATTTCTGCAAAGAAAACCGAAAATGATGAAGTAGAGATTGAAAAATCAAACATTATTATGATTGGCGAAACTGGAACCGGAAAAACCTTGGTTGCCCGAACCATTGCCAAGCTTTTAGATGTTCCCTTTTGCATAGCTGATGCTACTGTTTTTACCGAAGCAGGATATGTTGGTGAAGATGTTGAAAGTATTTTGTCTCGACTTTTACAAGCAGCGGATTACAATGTAGAACATGCCGAAAAAGGAATTGTTTTTATTGATGAAATAGACAAAGTTGCTCGCAAATCCGACAATCCTTCCATTACCCGCGACGTGTCGGGCGAAGGCGTGCAGCAAGCTCTTTTGAAACTTTTGGAAGGATCTAAAGTAAACGTACCGCCACAAGGAGGTCGGAAACATCCAGAGCAAAAATTCATCGAAATAAATACTCAAAATATTTTGTTTATTGCCGGTGGTGCATTTGATGGAATTGAGAAAAAAATAGCATCCAGATTAAATACGAATGTAATTGGATATACCAAGAAAGCTGAAATTGCTGATAAATCAAACATGATGCAGTATATTTCTGCTCAAGATTTGAAAAGCTTTGGTTTAATTCCGGAATTATGCGGTCGTTTTCCTGTGGTCACTTATTTAAATCCACTAGAGAGAGAAACTTTAAAAAGAATTTTAACAGAACCTAAAAACGCCCTGATTAAGCAATACATCAAGCTTTTCGAAATTGACAATATAAAACTAAGCTTTGACGATTCGGTCATCGATTTCATTGTTGACAAAGCGGTTGAATTAAAGCTGGGTGCTCGAGGTTTACGTTCAATTATTGAAGCCATAATGATGGATTTAATGTTTGAACTTCCTTCCAACAAAAAAATAAAAGAATATACTCTGACCAAAGAATATGCAATGACTAAGTTGTCGAGCGTTATTAGCAGTGCTTCTTAGATTAAAAATTAAGTTATATATTTGCGTTGGCACAATTCTTGTTTTGTAGTGATTAAACTCCAACGTCATGAAAAAAATAACTGCTATTACAACGCTCCTTTTTATTTTCGGAATTGCTTATTCGCAAGTTACGTCCGATAAAATTGTAGCAGCAACTATTTTAGACGGTGACACCATCCCCTACTTAAGTCTTCGAGAAGTGAGCATTGTTTCGTGGCGTCCTTTCCGAAGTGCAGCAGAGGAACAAGCACATCGGCGATTGGTAAACAACATTCGATTTGTATATCCCTATGCAAAAGTTGCATCTGCCAAAATGAGACATTACGATAATTTAAGTGCAGCAGCCAAAAATCGTCGCGAACGGAACAAAATTAGCAAAAGAGCTGAAGAAGAGATAAAAGCTCAATTTGAGAATGATATTCGAAACATGTCCCAATCTCAGGGAATTCTATTAATAAAACTCATCGACAGAGAAAGCGGAAAATCATCCTACGAAATTATTTCAGCTACGCGTGGTAAATTCAGAGCTGTTTTTTGGCAATCGTTTTCCTATTTTTGGGGGATTAATCTAAAGGAACAATACGATCCCAATGGGAAAGACAAAGAGATAGAAACCATTATCAACTTAATAGATGCAGGCTTAATATAAACATTACAAAAACGACATGCCATGAAAACTATAAATAATCCATTTCAAATTCTGGCAATCTTTGGATTCGTCACTCTCTTTTTATTCCAATCCTGCGTTTCGAGTGAACGTTTGTTAGAAAAAGGCGACTACGATGCTGCTTTAGAAAAATCCATAAAAAAAGTAATCAAAGATCCGAGTAAAAAAAGCGAGTATCAAGTTTTAAAAAGTGCATATTCAAGTGCACAGCTTAGGGATAACGAACGAATTAATGACTTACGAAAATCGGGTCAACCCAATATTTGGGGAAATGTATATTCCATTCTTAACAGAATGGAACAACGTCAAAATAAAATCAAAAATTTACCTTTCAAAATTAGAGAAATTGTAGATATTAGTGAAGTCGACTTTGCTAAAGAGATACAAGATGTAAAATATAAAGCCGCCGAATATCATTATTCTTTAGCCCAACAACTTCTTAATAAGCAAGATAAAAAAAATGCAAGAGCAGCATATCGTGAATTAGAAAGTGTAGAGTATTACTTTTCAAATTATAAATACACCAATGAACTTAAAACAAAAGCTCTTAGCAATGGACGAATGTTTACACTAATAACGGTTAACAATGCTTCAAACACCAATGTTCCCAATGAGTTTTACAATGAATTGGAGCGAATTAACATTTCCAGATTAAACAGCGTCTGGATGCTTTACGACCTTCAAAACGACGCCAACAAATGTTATGATTATAAGATTCTAATTACTATTCAAAATATAAAAATCACGCCTGAATTGATAAAAGAAAACAATTACACCTACGACAAAGAAGTTCAAGATGGAATTCAGCCGTTGGTGGACAAATATGGACTGGTTGTTAAAGACTCTTTGGGGGAGGTAATTTACATTAACAAATACAAAACATTATACTGTTATGTTCGTGATATAGAGCAACATAAAGATGCTTATGTGAATTTAAGCGTAAGTTATTTAGACAATATTTCTCATCAAATATTAAGGAGTAATTATTTGGATGCTGGATTCTCTTTTCATCATATTGCAACAACCGCAAATGGCGATTTAGATATTTTGCCACAAACCATACGCCGTCGGTTAGGCAGTATGCCTCTTCCCTTTCCTCATGATTTTGAAATGCTCATGGAAACATCTGTTATTTTAAGAGATAAAATTAATTCCTATTTATACAGCAACAGGCACTTGATAGATTAAAATGAAACCAAAAGTACTTTTTTTAGACAGCACTCACCCAATTCTTTATGAAAAACTTAAAGAATTGGGTTTTGAAATTTTACATGAATTTGATAAGACAAAAGAAGAACTAATCCCTCAACTCAAGGATATTGAAGGACTTATCATTCGCAGTCGCATGAAAATTGATGCTGAAATTATGCAGCATTCACCTTCGTTAAAATTTATTGGACGCGTTGGTTCGGGACTCGAAAACATCGATTTGGAGTATGCAAAAAGCAAAGGTATTTTTTGCATCAACTCTCCTGAAGGCAATCGAGATGCTGTTGCTGAGCACACTTTAGGTATGCTTTTGTGTTTGAAAAACAATATTTTAAAATCCGACAAAGAAGTTAGAAACGGATTTTGGCTAAGAGAAGAAAACCGCGGCATTGAAATATCCGGCAAAACGATTGCAATTATCGGGTTTGGCAATATGGGAAGTGCGTTTGCACAAAGATTAAAAGGATTTGATTGCACTATTTTGGCGTATGACAAATACAAAACAAATTATGCTCCTGATTATGTCAAAGAGACGACTTTAGAAGATGTTTTCGAAAATGCAGACATAGTGAGTTACCACATTCCCTACAATCCAGAAAATCATTATTTAATCAACACCAATCACATTAATTTATTTAAAAAAACAATTACTATATTGAATACCTCCAGGGGGAAAATTTTAAACACACAAGATTTGGTTGCAGCCTTAAAAAGTGGCAAGGTAAACGGTGCTTGTTTAGATGTTTTGGAATATGAAAGTGTCAATTTGCAAAACCTTGAAAAAGACCAATGGCCCGAAGCGATGACCCAACTTGCCATGATGCAAAACGTCGTTCTGAGCTCTCATATTGCAGGCTGGACACAAGAATCAAACATTAAGCTCTCTCTCTTTTTAATCGAAAAGATAAAAAAAGTCCTTCAACTTCAATAATTCATTTTAAATAAAAACAATGATTGAAAAAATTCAGGAATTTATAGAAATAATTCAACAAAATATCCTTCTGAAAAACTTTGTGAAACTGACTATTTCTGATAAAAAAGACAAAACAGATGAAGTCAAGTCAATTATTATCAAACATATTGAAATTAAAAAAGGCGAACAAATGAGTTTTGTTTATCGCTACCAAACCAAGGATATTACCAAAAATTTCGCTCCAGAAGAAGCTTTGGAATTAATTTCAGAACTTTTGCTTAAGGATTATAATCAAGCCAACCTCTCTACCACCGAATTTGATTATCATTTTTGGACAAGAGGTAAAAAAAGTGGAATTAAAACAAAAAAAACAGATAAAATAGTTCAAGTTCAGTTGTTTCATGACAAGTTGAAAAACCGAATTATCGAACCCGAAAACAATTTTTATTTACAAAAGTTGGGCGTTACCAACAGTTTGTGGCAGATAAAACCCAATATGCAGGACAAATACAAACAAATCAATAAATACATTGAAATAGTGGATGGAATATTGAAAGATTATCCATTTAAGCAATCGGTTTCAATCGTTGATATGGGTAGCGGAAAGGGGTATTTGACTTTTGCTTTGTATGATTATTTTGCCAACTATTTACAAAAAAAGGCAATGATTACCGGCGTCGAAATGAGAGCCAATTTAGTAGAGCAAAGCAATGAGATTGCAAAAATGTGTAATTTTAAGAATTTACACTTTATCGAAGGCAGTATTCAGGAAGCAAAGACCCCGGATTACAATGTTTTAATTGCACTTCATGCCTGCGATACTGCTACGGATGACGCCATTGCACAAGGAATTAAGAACAATGCAGAAGTGATTATTTGTGCCCCTTGTTGCCACAAACAGCTAAGACCGCAAATAAAACCCGATAATATTTTACGAGAAATTACAAAGTTTGGAATTTTACTCGAACGTCAATCCGAAATGCTGACGGATACCATCAGAGGTTTGATGCTGGAAGCACACGGCTATAAAACCAATATTTTTGAATTTATTGAAACGATTCACACCCCCAAAAATGTGATGATTGTTGCAACAAAACGACAAAAACCACTTCAAAACAAAGCCTATTATTTGGAACAAATTCAGGAATTAAAAAATTTGTTTGGAATTGAAAATCACTATTTAGAAAATCTACTCAAATAGAAAAAAGTTCTTTGTTGATATAGATACTTTTAAAAACCAGAAACAAATAAATGAAACATCTTTTATTACTTATTCTAATTTTGTTTTCGATAGAAATTATTGCACAAGTACCTCAAGTTAGAGAGGAAGTTCATCATGAAGTTCCTGAGCCAATCAGAAATAACGAAAATGCAAGCTATTATCAAAAAGATGGAAAATATGGGTTTACTTATCCAGAAAACACACGCCAAGAAGCAGTTTACGACAAAATCACATACGGTTTGAATGGTTTTATCGTAAAAAAGGGAGATTTTCAAGGAGTGGCCGATTCCAAAGGTCGGCTTCTAAGCAAAGTAGAGTATGACAGCATCGGAGTTTTAAACAATGATTATTTAGTGAAAAAAAACGGAAAATTTGGTCTATTTTCAAGTCAAGGAATCCCCTTACTTTCCATAAAATTCGATAAAATAATTGGAGGAAACAGCCTTGTCTCTATAATTCAGAATGAAAAAGGAGATTTTCAACTAATTTTCAACGAAACAGAAGATATTTTCCCTCAAAAAATTGAGTATGCCAATCTATACAAAAATTTGGCTTTCGTAAAAGCAAATGGAAAATTTGGTGTAATTACCGATAAAATCATTGTCCCTTTTGAATACGACAGCATTTCTCACAATATTTCAAAAAAAGCAAATACAAGTCAAAATCGACATGGAAGCAATATGGAATCTATTAATGTAAACCGCCTTCCCGTCTTTGATTTTATGGTACTAAAAGATGACAAATTGGGTTTGATAAACAGCGAAGGTTCTGTAATTTATCCTGCCGAAAATGATGAAATTATGCGTATTGATATGAAAGCATATTATATTATTAAAAAGGACAATGTTTTCAGCATCTATTTTTCATCAACAAAGAAAAAAACTGCCTTTGAATTTTCTCGGGTACATGCTGATGGATATGGCTATGTGATGGCCACTAAGAATAATAAATCGGGTGTTTTCAACCTAAAAGGAGAAGAAATTGCAGCATTTGAATATGACAACGACGGAATTTATCAATACAGCGGAATCGGTTTGCGCGTGGCAAAAAACAAAAAACGCGGGATCATCGATTTCAATGGAAATGTGATAGTTCCGCTAATTTATGACAATATTAGTACATTCTACAGTAGTAATTTCAACAATTTTCTCAAGGTAACGCTAGACAACAAAGTTGGAGTTGTCAATCTTAAAGGCGAAGTGATTATTCCTATAGAATTTGATTGGATAGATATTGAAAATGATTATTTTAAAGTGGCGACCTCAGAACCCGATAGAAAAATGGGATTGTATAACAGAAAAGGAGAAACCATTGTTCCTGTTGAATATCAATGGATTACAGCTAGCAATACCGAAAACAGCAAAATTACCATTTTGAAAAAGAATGAACATTCGTATAACTTTTTAAATCAAAAAAATGAACTTATTTTACCTAAAAACATTCGTGAATACGGTTACATTCTGAACGAAGATCGTTTGTTAAATCCCTTTTTTCATTCGCTCTATATTAAGGATGAAAAAGGAAAAACGGGAATGCTCAACGAGATGACCGGAACACTTGATATACCTATGATTTACGATAAAATAATCCAAGGCTTTTGGGATGGAATTCACACCTATTTTAGTGTGCAAAAGGGAAAGAAATTTGGCTTGATAAACGACAAAAATGAAGAGATTATTCCCATTAAATACGACGATATTAACATCGATTTTGTTGCTGAAACAAAAGAGGGAAACCATCATATTGTGCTTGCAAAAGGAAAAAGATACGGGACCATAAACTTAAAGAACGAAGTACAAATCCCCTTTGAATATACAGAATTACAACGCATTGCAAACATTGCACTTTACAAAGCAAAAAAAGGAAGGAGGCAATACCAAATTATCAATTCAAAAAATGAGGCAATTAGCAAAGATTTGTTTGATGAAGTTGCCAATTTTGAACGCAAAGACTCTTATGAATATAGTGAAAATATAAGTTATCAAGCATTGACATTTCGCAATGGAAAAATGCGAGTCATTAATGATAAAGGGAATTATCTCACATCCGAAACGTCCATGAATCCTCATATTGGTTTCAAAACTTTCGACGATCTAAAATTTGCACTTATAGATGCCTTAGACAGTAAAGATGATGTTTTATTAAAAGATTTTGTGGACAAAATTGCCCCTTCAGAGCATATTTTATATTATCTAAAGCGAAACATATTTAGCAATGATCCATTAAATTACGTCACTATATCCCACATAAAAGAAAGATATTTCATTGATTTAATGAAGTTTAAGCACAGCTATTGGAACGACAATTCGGGAAATGGAT
>JAQUGA010000089.1 GCA_028684405.1 Bacteroidales bacterium
TTACCAGTCCGTATATGGTTATTGACCCAAAAGCAAAAGGCTACACCAAGCACTACTACATCGAATCCGACCGTTTTGTTTCTAAAATTGGAGGCGGCATGGCACATATTAATTACAATATAAGGGAGGACCATGTTTATGGAATGGATATTAATGATCCGAGTGATTATGAACATAAATCACGAGATTTATTTGAAGATGGAATGATGTTTCGTCATTTCGATATAATAGATGTTCATGCGGAGGTAATTAAAGATTATGATTTTAGGCAAATCAGTAAGTTTCAGGAGTATGATGAAGTTGAGAAACATTTTTTCTTCTACCACAAAGACCATCTGGGTTCATCCACACAAATTTCGGATCGTGATGCTAATATCATCCACCATGTAGAGTACATGCCAAGTGGCGAGCAGTTCTCCGAGCAACGCGATTATTGGAGTACGCCTTATAAGTTTAACGGTAAAGAGTTGGATGCCGAAACCGGATTATACTATTATGGGGCGAGGTACTACACACCAGAAATTGGGATATGGCTAAGCGTGGATCCGATGAGTGATAAGTACCCGCATCAAAGCAATTATATGTATTGCAGTGGTCGTTTGGTGAATGTAATTGACCCAGATGGACGGGATGAGTGGGAGGTAAATAGTACTACTGGGAAAATATCTAGGATTAATGAAAACAAACATTATGTAGATAATAATGGAAATAGAGTTATGGTAAAAGCTGGAGAAAAATATCAAGGTGAATTAGATTTGTCATCAATGCAAGAAGTTGATATGCTTTCAAATAGTAAAGGGGCTTCGATGGATGTAAAAGCGGGTGTATTGAGTAGACCACAAACTAATGAAAATAAATTTCAATCATTTTCATTTGGAAACAGCTCTGACGCTGAATCATTTTATTATTTTTGGGCAGAAAGTAGCAAGTCGGAAATAGCAATGTGCTTAACAAATAGCAATGCTGGTCATGTTGGAACTGATTATAATTCAGGAAGCACTTCGATGACAAAATTTTATGAGAATCATTTTGGAAGTTCAATTTCATTAATGTCCCATTCACATCCAAATGGTGGTCCGCCCTCAATGGATATACATGGAAAATTTAGTGGTGATTTGAATGCGGCAAATCGTTCTAAGTATGATTTTACCAGGGAGGTTTATGATGTTCCTAAGGGAAGAATTTACCAATATAATAGGCAGACTTTTACTGATGTTAAGCTAGGAAGATATAAACAAAGTGATATTCGATGGAGGACAAAGTAATTTTGAAAAATTTATTATTTAATATTTTTGTTTTTTTTGTACTTTTAATTTATGGTAGTACGTTATTTGGTATTGAAAAAAAAGGAGATATTGTTGACACCCTCTCAATCAAAGCAATTGAAATATCTAAAATTGATTATAAAATAAAAATTGCAATTGACAATCATTTAAGATTATTAAAACAAAAAAATGTTTTTTTAAAACAAAAAAACAATCTAATTTGGATAATAATTGAAATTCCATTTCCTAAGATTGATGACAGTATAGATTCCATTCTTTATGCAAACTATAATTACTCAAAATTCAAAAATTTTGATTTTGAGCCATCTTTTCTTTTCGGAATAAATTTGACAAATAAGAATAGTCGAGCAAACTACAGTAAGCTGGATTATACCAAATATTATTACTACGATTATAATGGATGGGATGTGCTATTTATAACCAACTTGCCAATAGAATTTGAAACTTACAAAAAGGAAAAAACATTTTCATTTCAAATTTCCCCAACAAAGGAAACAAAAAAATATGAAAACGAAATGTCGGTTTATGAAATCGATAATTTTACTGTTTACAAAAAAACCATAAAACGTATTTATTATTCAGCATATGGAAAAGAATATTTAAATGAGAAAATAAATAAAAGAATATCAAGAAAATATAATAAGTAAATTTAGTAAAAACAAAAGACAAGTGTAATTGAAAAGTAATCGAGCTACAAGACCCGAGATAAACTACAAAAAGCTCTGTTTGGGCTTTTGTGCTTTTACATCATCGCCACATTTTTCTGGAAGAAATCTTTAAATTTGTTTTTAGTTACCATTGTACTAATAATCCGAAATATTGCTTTTTTATCATCTTCATCCAACTGCTGAATTAGTTTTATTTGTTCAGTGGTGGTTTTATCTTCGATAATCACTTCTTTCGGTGTGTTTTCATCTAAGTGCACAATCTGATCGATTGAAACGCCAAATAGTTTAGCAAGTTTATCCAGTACCTCGATAGAAGGCTCTCTTTCTCCTTTTTCTATTTTACTGTAATTAGAAGGGTGAACGCCAACAGTAGAAGCCACTTGTTTTTGCAACAACCCTTTTTCTTCTCTCAATTTTTTTATGTGTTCGCCGATGTGCATATTGAAATCATTTTAAAACTCTGCAAAATTAGTCAAAATAGCTATTTTATGCAAATAATTTTCTTTTTGTCAAATTATAGTTGTCAGTATGGAATTTTATTTTTATTTTTGCACTTGTCAATTTGGAATTAAATTTTTTATACATGGAAATACAAGAAATTAAAACACGCTTAACCCTTGCCAATGTATTGCATCATTACGGATTAAAGCCCGATAAGAATCTGCGGTTAAACTGTCCGTTCCACGAAGATAAAACCCCCAGTATGCAGGTTTACTACAAAACACACACGGCATATTGCTTTAGTTCCAACTGCAAAACCCACGGCAAAAGCCTTGATGTAATAGATTTTATCATGTATAAAGAGAACATCAATAAGCATGAAGCCATAAAACAGGCAGAATCAATGATAAGCGGAAATGCTCCCGAATATAAGCCCGAAGAAACAGAAGCCAAAGCCCTGTTTTTGAGCAAGATGTTTACCTATTTTAAAAATGCGAAACACAACAGTAAACCAGCACAAGAATATTTAAAGCAAAGAGGACTGGATTACGAAATCCTCGAAATCGGTTACAACTCTGGTCAGTTCCATCATGGAACAAGAAAAGACGAAACTCTAATACAAAACTGTTTGAAAGTGGGTTTGCTTATCGATAAAAACGTAATGGGTCGTTCAGGCGAAAAAGCCTATCAAGTTTTTGGAAAACATTGTATTGTGTTTGCATTACGCAATAGAGTCAATCAGATAACAGGGCTATACTTCCGCAGTACTATTGCGGTGTCTGAGGCACTCGAAGACACCGCAAAAAGTGCCAGACATTACTATTTAAAAGATCGATCAGGATTATATCCGCATTATCCCAAAGCAGACACCGAAAAACTAATTTTAACCGAAGCCATCATCGACACCGCCAGTTTATTGCAAATCCCAGAAATTGCCAACAACTACGAATTATTATCCTGCTACGGAACCAATGGACTAACAAAGGAACACATCACGGCAATAAAAGAATGGTCATCCAAGGGAGTCGATTTTCGGTCATCGAGCAGAGTCGAGATGAAGGAAATCATTTTTGCTTTCGACAACGACGAAGCAGGAAACAAAGCCGTAGAAAAATACGCAAGTGAGTTAAGAGTTATGAATGAAAATTTGCTAATCAGTAAAATAGAATTACCCTGTAAAGATGTAAACGAAACATTACTAGCCCATCAACCTGAAGTATTTACTCATCTTATAGAAAATCGGATTTTTTTATTTTCAAATGAAAATCAATCAATTGAAAATAAAAATACGTCATTAATCACACCAACACTTTCAAACTTGCAGCTTTCCACTTTAAACTGTGACAACCCCTACAAACTCCGTTATACCACCCCCACCGCCAATTACTACATACAAGGCGGAATAAGCAAAATACTTGACAGTATGAAAGTAACTCTGGTAATCGAAGCACATCAATCTCATTCAATCTCTCCTCAATCTCCTCAATCCCTTCAATCTCTTCAATCTCCACAATCCCCTCAATCTCTTCAATCTCCTCAATCTCATTCAATCTCCCCTCAATCTCTTCAATCTCCTCAATCTCATTCAATCTCTCCTCAATCCCCTCAATCTCCCCAATCCCGGTTGGCGAGCGGAGTCGAGCCACAATCTCCTCAATCTCATTCAATCTCCCCTCAATCTACTACCAAATCCCGCAACAAACTCGATTTATACGAAGACAAGCAAGTAGAAAAACTCAGCAAGGAAGTGTCCGAAAAGTTGAATCTTAGAAAAGACCTTTTGGAAGCCGACATTTATAAACTCACCGATTTGTTGGACGAGTACAGAGAAAAGGAACTCAGTAACAGCAAATCTAACGAGCAAGCCGAAAACAACATAATCTATCCATTAACACATCAGGAACGACAAAAAGTGGAAACCTTTTTGAAACAAGAAAAGCTAATATACAAGCTCAATGAACTCTTGGGAAAATCGGGCATAGCCGGAGAAGAAACCAACCGTATATTTTTACTCATTATAGCCATTAGTTACAAAATGCCCGAGCCATTACATGCTTTAATACAAGGCAGTTCGGGAAGCGGAAAAACCCGACTTTTAAGGCAAATCAGCGACTGCATACCATCCGAAAGAGTAATAAGATTAACAAGAGTAAGCGACAAAGGATTTTATAATTATCCAGAAAAATACCTTAAAAACAAACTTGTATCTTTAGAAGATGTTGACGGATTAGGCGAAGAAGCCACCTTTGCATTCCGAGAACTCCAGAGTAATGGCGAACTAAACTCCGCTACCAGTGTAAAATTAGAAAACGGACAAATTGTGAGCGGACAAAAAACGGTAAAAGGACC
Source organism: Bacteroidales bacterium (assembly GCA_028684405.1). Classification (GTDB taxonomy): domain Bacteria; phylum Bacteroidota; class Bacteroidia; order Bacteroidales; family WCHB1-69; genus JAQUGA01. The sequence goes on from JAQUGA010000089.1 coordinate 4,745, forward strand.
CATTGCATCGCTGGCATGCACCACCCAAGGCGAAATGTACGAAGACAATATGAGCCGAGTGTTTTTAATTGCCGTGGACGAAAGCCAGGAACAAACAAAAAGAATCATCCAATACCAGAACAACAAAGCAGCAGGACAGATAGACACCCGAAAAGAACAAGAAATAAAGCGTTTTATCCAAAATGTGGTACGAGAACTAAAGCCAAGCGAAGTGCTAAATACCTTTGCCAATAAGATACAATTACCCGAAGAAGCCCACAAAATAAGACGATTAAACGACCTTTTTCAAAGCTTTATAAAGATGATCACGGTAATCAATCAATATCAACGGAAAAGAGATGAGAAAGGACGATTAATCACCCAAATCGAAGATATTGAAACGGCTATCGATATCATGTTTGAAAGCATTGTTTTAAAAGTGGATGAACTCGACGGATCGCTTCGCCAGTTTTTTGAAAAGCTAAAAAAATATGTCGAAAAACGAAGTCGAGATTTTGAATTTAGCCGCTTTCAGGTACGAGAAGCCACAGGCTTGGGCAAAACACAACAACACCATTACATCAACAAACTGCTGGAACTCGAATACATACAACAATACGGCTTTGCCAATCGAGGATTTAAATACAAAATTGTTTACTGGGACGATTACAGTAAGTTGCGAGAACAAATAAAGCAACATTTACAAAAACAACTGCAATCTCTGGCGTTCACCACAGCCGAACACCAAGCGAACACCAGAAATAACAGTAAACAACTCTTAACTAATCACTTATAACTCAAAACTCCTCTGGTGTTCGGTGTTCGGCAGGATGTACAAGCGGGCATAAAAAAAGTACCAATACGAAATATAAAGTATGATGACAGAAATCGTTGAAAACTTCAAAAGACACTTACAGCAATTGGGATATAGCAATGGTAGCGTTAGTAGTTTGCCCATGCACGTAAAGTCATTTTTGGGTCATAGGCAGAAAACGACACACAGCAATGAAGTGCAAAATATAAGCCCATCAGAAATACAAGATTTTTATCATTGGTTGCACGAACGCCCTTTAAAACATGGCGATGGTGGTTTAAGCGAAGTATATATTTACAAACATGTTTACGCTTTAAAGCTCTTTTTTAGCTATTTAGAAACCACCGGACAAATTACAAGCAATCCGATAAATGCACTAAAATTTAAACTTCCGAAACTCAATAGCCGAGAACCCTTGACAAAAGAAGAAGTGAAGCAACTTTTTGAAACCGCCCGTAACTATAAAGAAACCGCCATACTCCATTTGTTTTACTCGTGTGGATTACGAAGAAGCGAAGCCTCGTCCTTAAACATCAAGGATATCCATTTTAAAAGCGGATTGCTTTATGTACGAGAAGGAAAAGGGCGAAAACGAAGGGTTATTCCACTAACGCAAACGGTAAGTAACGACTTGAAAAACTATTTTTTGCAAGAGCGGACAAGCTCAATAAGTGCTTTGGCAGATACCGAAGCATTTATATTAAACCGTTACGGACATCGGATGAGTTGTAAGGCATTCAATAAGTTTATGAGAACATTTTCATTAAAAACAAACTTGAACCGTACAGTAAGCCCCCATTATTTACGGCATAGCATTGCCACACATTTGCTTGAAAATGGGCTACAAGTGGAATATGTAAGAGAGTTTTTAGGACACAGTTATTTAGAATCAACGCAAATATATACCAAGATTAACAAAAAACAGATACAAGATTTATGAGCCACAATGTGAGTTTGAGTGAATATTTAAAAAACAATTACAGTCGGGCAACAGCCAAAGCTTACGAACGAGAAATTCTCATTTACTTAGGCAATATGAACGAAGCAGAAAAAGCCATGTATAAGGATATTGTAAGTTATTTTGGTCGCTTGCGAATGCGTTACACCAATAGCAAAACCATTCATCGTATCGTGTTTAGCATTAAAGCATATTACGAATATTTAATCAGTAGCGGTAAAAGAAAGGATAATCCGGCAAAATCAATAAAACTGAGAGACAAACTGAGCAACGACATACAGTTGCAAGATTTATTTACAGCCGAAGAATTAGAAAGTTTGTTGAACAAGTTGGAGCGTTATAATAATTTAGATTACCGAAACAAAGTATTGATGAGTTTGCTAATCTATCAGGCATTGCAACCCAAAGAATTAGAATCACTTACAATAAAAGACATCAATTTGCATCAAGGCACGATTTACATAAAATCTACTCCAACAACCAACCGTAGGGAATTGTCATTAAAGCCTACTCAAATCATGTTATTTTATCAATATATTTTTAAGTTTCGTTCGATATTGATAAAGAATAAAAGCATTGAAAACCTGATTGTAAGTCAACGAGGCGAAGCGATGAATGCACAGGATATAAGCAGTCATGTAAAACGGATTTACGGAAACCGGTTTCCAGGCAGGAAAGTCAGTTCCCAAACCATTCGGCAAAGTGTAATTACCAATCTTTTGAAAGCCGGAAATGACCTCAGGGTAGTACAAACTTTTGCAGGACACAAGCATCCAAGTACAACGGAAAAGTACAAACAAAATAAAGTAGAAGAGCTAAAAGCAGGAATAAACAAATATCATCCGTTGCAATAAAATGGGCATTGCAATTTACAACACTCAATTTTTATTTTTTTACTTTTGTAACTTAAAATCAATATTATATGAGCGAAGAATTAATGCAAAACATAGATGGACTGTACATTAGAGTAAAGAATATAATCGAAACAGCCAGAGGAAGGGTTTACCACACTGCCAATATTGAAATGCTAAACTCATACTGGGACATAGGTCGTGAAATCATTGAAGAAGAACAAAACGGAAAAGAGCGGGCAGAATATGGAAAATATATCATCAAAAACCTGTCGGAGCGTTTAACCAAAGAATACGGGCAAGGATATATTGAACAGAATTTACGAAATATGAGGCAATTTTATCGTATTTTCCCAAAACGCAACGCACTGCGTAGCGAATTATCGTGGACACATTACAGAACATTAATGCGAGTGGAAAATGAGCAAGCACGCCAGTTTTACATGGAAGAAGCAATTGCAGCAAACTGGGGAACACGCGAACTGGAAAGGCAAAAGAACGCATTGTATTACGAAAGACTTTTAATGAGTAAGAATAAAAAAGGAATGATAAAAGAGGGCAGAGCAACAGAAGAAAAGATGCAAGCCGACCATATCATTAAAGACCCTTTTGTATTGGAGTTTTTACAAGTAAAGCAAGGAGAAAATCTAAGCGAAAAAGAACTGGAAACAGCATTAATAAACAAACTTCAACAATTTTTACTGGAACTTGGAAACGGCTTTGCCTTTGTTGGCAGACAGCACAGAATAACTACGGAAACCGGAATGCATTTTTATATTGATTTGGTGTTTTACAATTATATTTTGAAATGCTTTTTGCTGATTGATTTAAAAACAGCAAAGTTAACGCATCAGGATATTGGTCAGATGGACATGTATGTAAGAATGTTTGAGGACATGAGAAAACAAAAAGGCGATAATCCTACAATCGGGCTGATATTGTGTACAGAAAAAGACAGAACAGTAGTAAAATATAGTGTTTTGAATGAGAGTAAACAAATCTTTGCATCGAAATACCAAACCTATTTGCCAACGGAAAAGCAGTTGGAACAAGAAATACAGAGAGAAAAAGAGCAAATAGAACTGGAAAAGAAACTCTCTGAAGAATAACATCCACTGTGCCTGCCCTTCTTTCCGTTAAAGTACTTGTAAGTCTTAAAAAAAAACCAACAAACACTAAATCATAACCAAAGCTAATTTACATAAAGTGATATAGCAACTCCTTTCGCACAGAAACGGTAGCTAAGAGACGCTAAAACACAATTTTTATGATGGCGAAGTCGAAGTAAAAAACAGATGTTTAGCTAATTCTTAGCTACCATTGCCAATCCTGAAACTGTCCAATAATAACATTCTGTATAAAGGCTGAAGCCCAATAGCCCCACCCCATCACACACGGAAGGCAGCTTTTTTTTCAATTGAAAATAGTTTAAAGCAGCCTGCCGTTTTCCAAAGAAGAAGTAAGCAAGAGTGCCGGAATTATTTTTCATAAAAAACATTGTTTTCGGCACACTTGCTTTATTATCAGTTTTTTATAAATAGAAAACATGGAATTATCATTAAAAACCGCTTTGGCAAAGATAAGCCCCCAGCGCTCTTGCAAGGTCGATGCCCTTCGGGTTCATTCATTTTTTTATTTCATTTTTTTTAATTAAGGTATAAAAAAATGACCTGAAACCTTGCAATTCAGCCATCGCACTGCTTTATTGTTGCCTAAGCAGTTTTTAATGATTGATTTTGTTTAAATCTTCATTGCTGTTAAACTCCAGTCAAGTTGATTTAAACAGAATTGAAGCTTCTAATGAATCATTTTAGAAAACACGCACATCATACTTTTTTTTCAAATGAAAATTTTTTTATGAAAAAAAATCAATTGAAATAAAAAAAAGATGTAATTTAGTGGTGTAAAATGAATTATCAAATCACCATAAAAGACATGTTAAACACAAGAAAAAACCTTGTGCAAGGACTTTTTAAAAGTCATGAAAAAACATGCTCAGAGGTAATAGTCTATAA
>JAQUGA010000090.1 GCA_028684405.1 Bacteroidales bacterium
TACACACGGCGAAATTAAATACAATTATGGCAGTGTTACGGCAATGAAATATGGTGCTGCCGAATTGGTAGACCCACGCCCTTATGCTGTTGGGAAAATAAAAAAGACGTTTGAAATATATCCTAACCTTGGACCTATTTTGCCATCCATGGGATATAGCGAACAGCAAATCAAAGATTTGGAAACTACCATTGAAAATACTCCCTGCGATTTGGTTTTAATTGCGACTCCCATTGATTTGAATAGAATTATTAAAATCAATAAACCTTATGTCAAAATTGGATATGAATTGCAAGATTTTGGCAAACCCGATATGAGAGATGTATTGTGTGAATTTATTGAAAAATACAATCTTAAAAAAGGTGGCTGTAGCTGCTGTTGTTAATGTTTTAAAGCGACCCTTTGGTCGCTTTAATTTTGAAAAAAAATCATGTTGAATAAATAAATAAAAATGAAAAACAGAAGTTTAATTTCAATTAGTGATTACTCTAAAGAGGAGTATTTGCAAATTTTAGAATTGGCAAAAGAGTTTGAGGAAAATCCGGTTCAAAAAATTGCTGATGGTCGTGTCATAGCAAGTTTGTTTTTTGAACCATCAACGCGTACGATGTTAAGCTTCGAAAGTGCAGCCAATAGGCTGGGTGCCAGGGTTATTGGTTTTAGCGGAGCCAGTAATACTTCGGTAGCAAAAGGAGAATCGTTTGCTGATACAATCAAAACCGTTGCTAATTACAGTGATTTAATCATCATGCGTCATCCAGTGGAAGGTTCTTCCAGATATGCATCGGAAGTTTCGCACGTTCCTGTAATCAATGCTGGCGATGGTGCTAATCAACATCCTACGCAATGTTTGCTTGACTTGTACACCATTATGCAAACGCAAGGAACTCTTGATAACTTGCACATTACTTTGGTGGGTGACTTGAAATTTGGTCGTACCGTTCACTCCTTAGTACAAGCCATGTGTCATTTCAACACAACATTCCATTTGGTTTCTCCCGATGAACTGAAATTGCCCAGTGCTGTTAAGCTTCATATTAAAGAGAAAAATCTTAATTATTACCAATATACCCAAATGCCTGATGCCTTACAACAAGCTGATATTGTGTATATGACTCGTATTCAAAGGGAAAGGTTTCAAGATCCTTTGGAATACGAACGTGTAAAAAACTCATATGTTTTAAACAAAGCTCTTTTGGTAGATGTAAAACCCAATATGAAAGTATTACACCCACTTCCCCGTGTGAATGAAATTTCTACGGATGTTGACGATACGCCACAAGCATATTACTTTAAACAAGCACTGAATGGTGTTTTTGTTCGTCAGGCTATCATTAGTAAAATATTGGGTTTAAAATAATTTTAAATTGTAAAAAAATGGAGAATAATAATCGTAAAGAGCTGGTTGTATCAGCCATCAAAAGCGGAACTGTAATTGATCATATCCCAAACGATATGGTATCAACGGTCATAAAGATTTTGAATTTATATGAGGTTACCAATGAAATTGTATTTGGTGCTAATTTAGATAGTAAAAAATATGGCAAAAAAGGCTTAATCAAGGTGAAAGATAAAAAGTTTGAATCTTCGGAGATAAACAAAATTTCCTTGGTGGCTCCTTCTGCTACAATTATTGAAATTGAAGATTACAGAGTAGCCCGTAAATTTAAGGTAGATGTACCTAAAAAAATAAGTGGTATTGTAAAATGCTTCAATCCAAAATGCATTACCAATGTAGAAAATGCTAAAACAAAATTTGATGTTTTAGATGGAGAAGATTTGAAATTGCTTTGCCATTACTGCGAAAAAATTACCAAAAAAGGAACGGTAGAGTTTTTGTAAAAAAATATGATGAAAAAAAGTCCGGCAATTTGTCGGACTTTTTTTGTTTAGAAATAAAATAAAAAACTCAATTATTCTGAAGCTTAGTTTTTAGTTTTAAATAGCTTGGAATTAATGTAAAAAAAAATGGAGCGCTTTTGGCAACTCCATTTCTTGGTTGTGTTTTGGTCTTTGTATAAAAAAATGTTGTTTTCTGATTTATTTAAAAATATTTCTGAATACCAATACAAAGTCTATTTTCATAGACCCATATTTTTAGGTTTAGGTTGTCTATGTTTTCAAAAAGCCACTCTTTTTTGGAATTTGATTGACCATATTCTTTTTCAAATTGGTGAAATATATCAATATTTTTGTTGAATGTGATAATTATTTCATATAAAATTTGATTTTCATCAAACTGATAATTTATCTTCGAAAAATCTTTATCAATAAATGTTTCAAAAGCATAGGTGATTTTTTTTCCAGGATCAACAGAGAGGGTATTCGTGTTACGAACTGATTTTAATTGATTTAAGCTCATGCCCAAATATACTTTATTGATTTCTGTCGGGAAAAACTTTTGATGCTCTTTTACAGTTCTACGAGTTCCGCTGCAAGACCACAGACAGCTTATTAATAGAATTGAAATAAATATATAATGTATTATTTTCATTTTATTGCACAATTACTTTTTCAGTATGAGAATTGTTTTTATTTGCAATCTTATTCAAATAAGTCCCAGTAGGAAGACGACTATTTAAGTTGATTTTATTTGTAGAATTTGATAATTCATTAAATTAGGATTCGTTGAGGTGATGATTAAAACTTGAAATTTACAACAAAAGCTTTCTTCTTTTTGCTATTTTTACTTTGTCTTAAAAGTGTTTTTTGTGTAAATGACTGATAACCAGTTCTTAATATTCGATATTGATTTCTTAATTTTTAATTCGTAATTGATAATTATTCATCTATCCCATAATCCAAAAAATACCAGCTAAAATAGCGATAATTAGCAGGATAACACCCATTATTTTCCAAGCACTTTTGGGGTAATTTCCGCAAATGTCTCCCGTTTGTCCATTAATTAGGAAGTTATAGGTTTTGTTTTTATAGCGGTATGAGCTAATCCAAATGGGCAATAAAATGTGCTTGAAAGTAATTTTGCTGTATTGAGTAGTGCTTTTGCTTATTTTTTGTTGATCCCCTCCAATATCACTTTTAATAAGGGACTTAATCTCTTCGTTCATTTTGTTTTTTGCCTCATTAAAGCCATTTTTTAGATCAATTTGATAAATTTCTGTTCTAAAACCACTCACAAAATCTTCTTTGTAATTTACAAGTTCTGAATAATTCCAATTGGTTAGCTGATTTGCCAGTTTTTTGGGCAAAGACTTGGATGCAGCAACCAAAACATCATCAAAAAAATGAGAAATAGTGCCTGATACATAGCTCCATCTGACTTTAGTTACCGATTCTTGTTTTCCGTTTCGGGTTTCTGTTGTAGTATAATTAGTGCCTCGTTCGCCAAAGTACGTAGATTCCACTTGAGCGTCGTATGTCCAGTATGGAGTGTAGACCCCAACAATTGATTCAAGATTGGCCATTTTTTTTAAAGAGCTGGGAGCAAAAAAATGACTTTTTATCCATTTCGAATAAAGCTCTTGTCCTTTGCTTTTGGATATTTTAAATGGAATTAAGTATTTTGGTTTAATAATTCTTTTAATAGATTCGTTAGCGATGACAATGGCAGTTCCGCAAAATGGGCAGTTTGAAGAAGTTATATTTTCTGGTAGTGTACTTTGAGCTCCGCAGGCATCGCATTTTATTTGGAGGACATTAATGCTCATTTCATCATCCATGCAAATTTCTGAAATCATTTCTTCAAAATTCTCCTCAACAACGTCTATGTCTTCTTGAATAATTTCATTCAATTCACCACAATATTTACATTTTAAGCTGTGCTGACCAGGTTCAAAAATTGAAAATCCTCCACAATTTTTGCAAGGAAATTTTTTATGTTCTTGAATTTGAACATCTTCAAAGTTGTTTTGATCTGTCATGATTTTTTTATTTTCAACAAAAATAATAAAAAAATGAAGGTGTAAAAATATAAATTGTAATTTGGAAGATAATTTTTTATCCTAAGCCTGAACAACTAGGCAATCGAGAATGATGATTTTTAATTTCGTAATTGACTATAAAAAAACTCTCAATCTCTTCAATCACTTCAATCTCCTCAATCACTTCAATCTCACCTCAATCTCACCTCAATCACTTCAATCTCCTCAATCTCACTCAATCTCACTTCAATCTCACTTCAATCTCACTCAATCTCACTTCAATCTCCTCAATCACTTCAATCTCTTCAATCACTTCAATCTCCTTCAATCTCCTCAATCACTTCAATCTCCTCAATCACTTCAATCTCAAAAACTAGTACCCAATACTAAATTCGTAATTTTTAATTTTTAATTCTTAATTGATTCTCAATCTCTCGTAGATAATTCAAAATAAGATTCTTGATAGAAGGATAGGTTTTGGTTAAAATTGAATTTAATTCACTCACATTAACCCATTTGGCTATTTCAATTGCCTCTGAGGTTTGGGGATGCAATTCAGTCGAGTCGGAACAGTGCATTTCGTACCAATGCGTTTCTTTCATGCAAAGTTTTCCCTCTAAAGTATATACATGAAAGGTAGAATCGATTTTTCGGGTCAATTTTAGATTGTTAACGCCAGTCTCTTCAATCACTTCTCGATAAGCGGCGTCATCAAGAGCTTCGTCTTTTTCGACATGACCTTTGGGTAAATCCCATCGGTGGAAACGATAAATAAATAGAATTTGATTTTTTTCGTTGCGAACTACGCCACCAGCTGCTGACACATAAAACAGTCGTTTTGAGAAGATTTCAAAAAGCGTTTTTAAGTTGTCTTTTGTATAAATATATAAATCTCGAAAGGTATTGTCTTTTTCAAATTCTATGATTTTTTTCAAGAACTCTTTTTCACAATTAAATTCGTAATAATCATCCCCAGATTTGAGTGAAATTAAATTGATTTTATCCGTCATAATAATAGAACGGTTGTTGTAAAAAACTTTGTATATTTGCTTCTCGTTAATCATAATACAATTATTTTATGCAATCAAAAAATCGATGTGCACAATATCTACTGCAAATAAACGCAATAAAATTGAATCCATCAAATCCTTTTACATGGGCATCGGGTTTGAAATCACCAATCTATTGCGATAACCGTAAGTCTTTATCGTATCCAGAAGTCCGTGATTTTATCCGTGATGAATTCGTAAAAATCGTTAAAACCCACTACGGAAATCCAGATGTTATTGCTGGTGTTGCCACGGGAGCAATAGCGATGGGAGTGTTGGTGGCTCATGCCCTTAATAAACGATTTGTGTATGTGCGCAGTGAAGCCAAAAAACACGGCATGATAAACTTAATAGAAGGAGATATCAAAGAAGGACAATCTGTGGTGGTAATCGAAGATTTAATTTCTACTGGGGGAAGCAGTCTGAAAGCCGTACAGGCTCTTCGCGAAGCCAATTGCAAGGTTTTGGGCATGGCGGCAATTTTTACTTACGAACTTCCAAAAGCATTGGATGCCTTTGCTCAAGAAGTGGTTGATTTGCAAACTATTACCGATTATTCTCATTTATTGGAAACAGCTTTGGAGATTAATTATATCAATGCTAAAGAGTTTGAAACTCTGAAAGTTTGGAAAAAATCGCCTGCCGATTGGAGTGCAAAGTTCGAAGAAAAATAGAATAATTCAAGTTTTTAGGTACTATTTAATTACCATTAATCATTATTTTGATGAAAATAGAAAGCAACAGAACGCTCATAAATAGAAGCAGTAATCTGGTTTTTGATTACATTAGCAACTGCAATAATTTTGGAAAAGTACTGCCCGAACAGATAAAAAACTGGACCTCAAGCGAAGACCATTGTTCGTTTGAAATTCAAGGAATGGCCAAAATAACATTGCATGTAAGTGAAAAAAGTCGACCCTCAAAGCTTGTTTACACGGCAACGGCTGATAAACCATTTAGTTTGGAAATGATTTGTCAAATATTGGAGAAGAGCGATAAATCCTGCGAAGCAATTGCTTTTTTAAATGTTGATATTCCGCCAATGATTGCCATGATGGCTAAAAAACCTTTGCAAACCTTTGCAGATCAATTAATGATGCGGCTAAAACAAGTATGTGAAGATATGCCAGAATAATACAGTATTGTTTGAATAAAGAGGATAGATATGTCGCTGATTTTCAGCAATGATACTGCTTTCTAATTCAATTATTCTAGGCTGTATTTGTTCTGCGCCCCGTTTGTGTAAGAGTCTTTGAATTTGTTATTTTTCTTTAATTAGAGAAAATATTTTCCAATTTGTTTGTTGGTAAGCAAAAAAAATGTATTTTTGCAGTTGGGTAAGTCTTATACGACCAGCTCCTATTAAACTCCCCCAGGTTCGGAAGGAAGCAAGGGTACGATGGTTGTAGCGGTGCGATGTAAGTAGCTTACCCTTTTTTTATTTACAAAAAGGGGGACTTATGTTACTAAAACTTTATAACGAAAATCCAAACCCTAGAGATATCCAGAGAATAGTTGAATGTCTGAAAGATGGTGGTGTCATAATTTATCCAACGGACACCATTTATGGGATTGGTTGCGACATCTTAAACCACAAATCAGTTGAGCGTATTACCGAAATAATGAATATCAAAAAGGACAAAACGATGTTCTCGTTTATCTGTTCCGACTTGAGTCATTTGTCTGATTATTCAAAACCGCTTAACAATACAATTTTCAAAATAATGAAAAGTGTTCTACCTGGACCTTATACTTTTATTTTAAATGCCAGCAATAAGGTTCCAAAATTGCTCTCAAGCAAAAAGAAAACGGTTGGAATAAGAGTTCCTGATAATAATATAATTCGAGAAATTGTTAGAGAACTGGGAAATCCCATTCTTTCAAAATCTATTAAAGATGAAGATCAGATTATCGAATACACCACCGATCCTGAATTGATTAACGAGCGCTATGGCGATTTGGTTGATATTGTAATTGATGGTGGATTTGGCGATAATGAACCGTCCACAATTCTTGATTGCACAGGCGACGAAATAGAAATTATTAGAAAAGGCAAAGGAATTGTTGATTTTATTTTGTAAAAAATGAAATCCAAATCTATATTTTCAAATCCAAATCATGATTTTTCAAAGGGAGAGTTTTTTGAAACTTTATTTGAATCTTCCAAAGTTAAAATTGAAAGAATTATTTCCAAAGGAAATTCGGATGATGAAAATATTTGGTATAATCAAGATAAAGATGAATGGGTAATTCTGATTCAGGGCAGTGCAAGCATTGCTTTTGAAAACGATGAAATCGTTGATTTAAAAGCCGGTGAACATCTTTTTATCCCACATCATAAAAAACACAGAGTAGCAAAAACTTCAGCTCAGCCAGAATGTATTTGGATAGGCGTTCATGCTGATTTTGAATAAAATAGAATAAAATGTCATCAACACGTCATCTTTTTTTTGAGCATTGTGCTCAAACATCGCCCATGCCTTTGACCATCGAAATTAACCGAGCAAAAGGGCTTCATCTTTTTGATGTAAATGGAAAATCCTATTTGGATTTAATTTCCGGAATTGCAGTCAGCAATGTTGGTCACTGCCATCCAAAAGTAGTTGCTGCCGTTCAAAAACAAGCCGAAACTTTTATGCACTTGATGGTGTACGGAGAATATGTTCAATCTCCACAGGTAAAATTGGCCGAAAAATTAGCCTCTTTATTGCCCCAAAATTTATCGTGTACATATTTTACAAATTCAGGTTCCGAAGCCATTGAAGGAGCCATTAAGTTGGCTCGAAAGTACAGCCAAAAATCGGAAATTATCAGTTGTCATAATTCTTATCATGGAAGCACTTTAGGCGCGTTGAGTATTATTGGAGACGATGAATACAGAAGTCATTTTGAGCCGCTTTTGCCCAATACCAAACGCATTCGTCATGGAATTATTGAAGACTTATCTTTAATTACTGATAAAACAGCAGTGGTTGTCATTGAAGCAATTCAAGCGGAAGCTGGGATTTATAAAGCTTCAAAAGAGTATTGGACCGCTTTGCAACAAAAATGTAAAGAGACTCAAACCTTAATTGTTTGTGATGAAATTCAGACTGGTTTTGGACGAACTGGAACTATGTTTGGATTTCAAAATGTTGGCATACAACCCGATATCATAACTTTAGCCAAAGGCTTTGGTGGCGGAATGCCCATTGGTGCTTTTGTCTCTTCCAAAGAAATTATGCAAACTTTTACGACAAATCCAATTCTTGGTCACATGACCACATTTGGTGGACATCCTGTTTGTTGTGCAGCTGCCTTGGCAACTATTGAAGTTATTGAAAATGAAAAGCTTGTAAATAATATTCCGTTCAAAGCGGAAGCTTTTAAAAGTTTAATTCAGCATCCTTCTTTAATTAAAGATTTTCGTCAGGAAGGTTTGATGATGGCTATTGAATTTGAAAGTTTTGAAATTAATAAAAAAATTATCGACCTTTGTCTTGAAAATAGAATTATTACCGATTGGTTTTTGTTTAATTCAAAAAGTATGCGAATTGCCCCCCCTTTGGTAATTACCATAGAAGAAATTGAAGAAGCTTGTTCAGTTATTAATCGAGTTTTAAAGCAAATATAATATGGAAAATCAATTTTTCGAAGAGATGGAACATACCGCTGATTTAGACATTATTGAGTCGAAACATGTGTTGGAACTTCTCAGCATTTCAGAAGAGTTTATTAAGTTCATTTCCAATAACTCTAAGTATGACAAACATACCATCATGAATTTTCTACAGAAAATTTTTCCTCTGATGTATTTAAAAGGAAGTTTAATTCCTAAAATTATTCCTGCCAATGAGGAAGCCGACGAGCGTTTTGTAACCGAAGAGGAATACCAAGGTCTATATGTTGAGTTGAAAGAAAAGTTTTCGGGAAATTGTGATGATGGACATTGCGACTGTGGCGACGAAGCAGATAAAATAGCCGAAGATTTGTGTGATATTTATCAAGATTTAAAAGATTTTCACACTCTTTATTCCAAACAACTTTTAGCTTCGCAAGAGTGTGCCATCCGCAATGTAAGAGAGTGGTTTATTCAACGGTGGGGAATTCATCTTGCTCAATTGTTGGTTGTGTTTCACAATTGCATTTACCATATTGGACATACTCACGAAGAAGAAGAGTAGTTTTTTTGTTCGTTGAACTTTATTGTTCGTTGAGCGGAGCGTTTGCATTGAGTCCCTATTCTCGTGATAAACTCCGTCGAAATGTTGAAATGCCCAGTAATTTGCGAGTCAAGATAGTTGGGGGAAGATTGTTAATACG
>JAQUGA010000091.1 GCA_028684405.1 Bacteroidales bacterium
TGCCGATAGAGTTTCTGTTATACCAAATTAAAATTGTAGATAGTCTACGTTTTGACAGTTATGTCCTACAATTTTATAATTTGCATAATGCCGATGCTTAAAATAAATAGCACAATGAGCTAAAAGCGAAATTGGACTATATTATTTTTCAAATCGGTATTAGAGTATAAAAAATATTTATTGAATTGGACTATTATAGAAACCATAACGGTATAAATTCCTTCTTGCCCTCTTTTTCACTTTGCTCGAAATTCAGACTGGAAAAGTTTAAATATCGGAACAATAACAATGAAACAGGAACAGTATTTATGAAAAAAAGAGTAATATAATTGAAAAAAACCTATTTCAACATTCTTTAGAAAGCGAAATAGGTTTTTTAAATGCGATTGTATTTATCACAATAGGGATACCGCTTATTAATACCCTCTTTTTCTATAATATTGATTCTCAAATGACCCTTGAACATAAACAGTATCTTCGTATGGAGGCAAAGCAATAAGCATGGAGTTGAAGTTGCCATTAATTTTAAAACGAACCGGATCACATCGAGTAATATTTACATAACCAAAAGTCTCGTCTTGAGATTGATAAACGTAATCGTCGCTTAATATATATCGAATTACGGCACCATCGCAGTAAATAGAATCAATATTGCCAAATGATTCGCAGAGACGAGAAGTGTCAGTTATACTAAATAGATATTTTTTTGGCAAAATATAGTTTTCTACAGTTTCAGGTGTATCCCAATTCGTAATGGCTATTTCAAATTTTTGTGTTTCATTAATTAAACTGCTTAAAACTAAGTATTTTCCCTTTTTAGTACTCTGGCGAGTTGTTTTATAGATATAATTGTCAAATAATACAGGAGTATGCGATGCTCCATCTATACTCATTGTCATTGTCATATCTTCGGGAAGAGCAAGTGTATCAGGGCGAACGGTGTCTTCTTTACAGGAAGTTGAAATTAATATGCTAATTACGAATAACAAAAATAAATTATTACGGATTGTTTTCATACCTACTATTTTATTTAATACTATCGTTTTATATTACAATACGGTAAATTTAATCAAAAAAAACATAAATGCAATGATTTAAGTATTCTTTTTTTATAATAAACTTGAATAACATTATAGGTATACGTAAAAAAACATATAAATGTTCCAATTTAAATCGTATTTTTACTTTTTTAAAACTCTGCTTTTATGAAAATAAAACTCGATTATGTAGAAAGAGATCCTTTTTTGTTGCCCTATAAAAAGGAGATTCTTGATATTGTCGTTCAAGCCGAAATTACGAAAGCCATGTTTACGGGTTCACGGAAAAAGAGACTAATGGATGAGGCCAATGGTCATCTATATTACGGTATTCATCCTGTGGAACAAAACATTGTTATTCGCGAATGGGCACCCAATGCTAAAGCCATTTATCTGCTTTGCGATGCTTCATCTTGGAAACGAGACGAAAACTATGCCTTTGAACAAGCTGGAGATGGAAATTGGGAAATTATTCTGCCAAACGATGTTTTATCTCATGAGAGCAACTATAAACTTTGGATGGAATGGGAGGGAGGTGCTGGCGAAAGAATTCCCGCATGGGCAACTCGAGTTGTTCAGGACGAAAATACAAATCTTTTTTCTGCTCGTTTTTGGAATCCTGAACATAAGTATAAGTGGAAGCACAATGTTCCGGCTAAACCCCTCACACCGCTGATTTATGAAGCCCATGTTGGAATGGCACTCGAAGCTGGAAGAGTTGGAACATACAAAGAGTTTAAAAAACAAATTTTGCCCAAAATTGCTTCGCAAGGATATAATATTGTACAATTGATGGCCATTCAGGAACATCCTTATTATGCTTCTTTTGGCTATCATGTCTCTTCTTTTTTTGCACCCAGTTCCCGTTTTGGCACGCCAGATGATTTAAAAGACTTAATTGATGAAGCTCATAGACTCGGACTTTTGGTTGTTATGGATGTCGTTCATTCTCACGCTGTAAAGAACCAAGTGGAAGGTTTGAGTCGCTATGATGGAAGCTTTCATCAATTTTTTCATCAAGGCGAGCGAGGAAACCATCAGGCTTGGGACTCGAGATGTTTTGATTATGGAAAACCGCAAGTCTTGAATTTCTTACTCTCCAATTGCAAATATTGGTTGGAAGAATTTCATTTTGATGGTTTCCGATTTGATGGAGTAACCAGCATGATGTATCATAATCATGGCTTGGAACAAGATTTTTTAAATTATGATGATTATTTTAATGAGAATTTGGACATCGATGGACTTGTATATTTGCGATTGGCCAATACTTTAATACATGAAATTAATCCCGATGCTATTACAATAGCGGAGGATATGAGTGGATTTCCAGGATTGGCAGTGCCTATTGAGCAAGGCGGAATTGGTTTTGATTTCCGGATGGCAATGGGGGTTCCTGATTATTGGATAAAAATAATCAAAGAGTTGGAAGATGAGAATTGGAATGTGGGAGAGATGTTTTACCGTTGCACAGACAAGCGAGCAGACGAAAAGGTGGTAAGTTATGCAGAGTCGCACGATCAGGCATTGGTTGGCGACCAAACGCTTATCTTCCGCTTGATTGGTGCCGAGATGTATTGGAATATGCATGTAGGGAGTAAGAATCTGAAAATTAGCCGAGGAATGGCTTTGCACAAATTGATACGAATGATTACTTTGGCAACCGCTGGTGGGGCTTATTTGAACTTTATGGGCAATGAGTTTGGTCATCCTGAATGGATTGATTTTCCCAGAGAAGGGAATAATTGGTCCTATCATTATGCTCGCCGGCAATGGAGTTTAATAGAAAATCCAAACCTACGATATCAATTCTTGAATTCGTTCGATAAAGCCATGATTGAAATGGCGAAAAAAGCAGATCTTTTTTTACATGAAATAAAATATATAAAAGCAAATACGCATGATCAAGTTTTGGCTTTTTCTCGTGGGGATTTGTTTTTCATATTTAATTTTAATCCGAATCTATCTTTTCCAGATTATGGCTTTCTGGTGCCAGATGTTAAAGTGAGGAAAATTGAATTAACTTCGGATGATATAGTTTATGGGGGGTTTGGACGAGTTGATATCAATATGGAATATACTCCTTCTCTTACCAAAGAGGGATTCCAGCTTAAAATATATCTGCCTGCAAGGACTTTAGTGGTGATGAGAGTTATAAATGAATAAGTTTGGAATTAAAACGAGGAGTGCGATACGAATATGTTGGTAGAAAATAATTATACCGTTTTTGAGAAAAGCAATGGTCCATTGCTGAAATCTGCTTTTATAATTGCTCCAGGGTTCGTTGAGCTTAGGCTTGATGAAACAGTAGGATTTAACTGGAGAGATCTTATTCTTTTGGAATACGACTATGAAAATAAGGATGAAAATACAAACCGTTTTTTAACAAAAAATCCAATTAATCCGCATTTTGAAAAGAAATCTAAAAATGTTTTTCATTTGGAAATCCCAAATTTTGAAGATTCAAAAAACTATTTGATAAAGTATAATTCAGAACAGATCAATGTCTATTTGGACCCTTCTATTGGTGGAATTTTGGATACGTTCTGTGATGCTTTTGATTATTGTGGTTTTGGTGCTCGGATTTTTGACACAGAAGTACACTTTAAATTATGGTCGCCGCCTGCAGCCAAGATTGAAGTCGTTTTATATGATCAAAATCAGAATTTAATAGAAGCCAGAAAGCCACTTTGGATGAAAAAAGCTAAAAATGGAGTGTGGTCATTATCCATTTTGCCTGAGGTTTTAAAAATACCCCGTTCATTGGATGGTTTATTCTATCAATATCGTGTTTTTGCATACGGAAAAGAGCAGTTAGCCCTAGATCCATATGCTTTTTCAATGGCTGCTTTTTCGCCCTATGGCAATGACTTAATTGGAAAAGGAGCGATTGTTGATATGCAATCACCCAAGGCAAAAAGCAAACAAACGGAATCTGGTTTTCGCAACAGTGATATTATGGCCAACGAAAATGATTTAATTGCTTATGAAGTTCATGTTCGGGATTTTACCATTCAACCTGGTGCAGTGAAAGACTCGAAAGCTGGAACCTTTTCTGGCTTTTCTGAAAAAATTCATCATTTGTCGAATTTGGGAATTACGCATGTGCAACTTTTGCCAATTATGAACTTTTTCACTGTTGATGAAACCCAGCAAAAATATCAAGAGAAAGATGCTATCGAGAGCAATTATAATTGGGGATACGATACGCATCACTATTTTGCCTTGGAAGGATGGTTTTCGTCGAATCCTCATGATCCATATCTGCGAATTCAGGAATTTCGAGACTTGGTGCAGGACTTGCATAAAAATAGTATTGGAGTCATAATAGATGTCGTCTACAATCATGTGTTTTCGGTGGCTACCTTTGAAAATATTGCACCTGGATGTTATTTTAGATTCACTGATGATTTGACCATTTCAAAGGCCACTGGAGCTGGTCCGAGTATAGAAACTCGCCGAAAAATGGTCCGAAAACTAATGTTGGAGTCGCTCTCTTTTTTTGTGAAAGAGTATAAAGTTGATGGTTTTAGATTTGATTTAATGAGTTTTCATGATCATGAAACCATGCGAATGATTCGTTCGCAAGTGGGCAAAGATTATAATTCCGAAAATATAAATGAACTGATTTTGCAAGGAGAAGCTTGGGTTTTTTCTGATTTGGATACCAATATTGATGCTCGGGGCGACAATGCTGCCACCACCAAAATTAATTTCCCAAAAGAGAATCTTAATTTGGGTTTGTTTAATGATGTTGGGAGAGATGCTATAAGCGGACGAAATGAGCATCCTGGCTTTGTTCAAGGCATGATGGAGGAAAAAGGAAGAGTGGCATCTGCTGTTGTTGGAGGCATAAAAGGTTTTAAAACAGCAAATTCGGAAATTTTAAAATTCAGATTTGAAGATGGTTATAATCTTTTTGCCGAGTATCCCAATAATTGTGTCAATTTTTTATCCATTCACGATGGTCTGACTTTGTGGGATAAAATAAATTTGTCATGGGGCGATGAAACCGGAAGAATTCGTGCTCTATTGATGAAACAAGTCAATGTTTTGTTATTTACTTCGCAAGGGAAAATAATTTTGCATGGAGGGGACGAAATTTTGCGAACAAAACCTTTGGCAAACAATGATAGGGAAAGATCAAGAGCCATTTCTACCGATTCTGTAAATCAAGAGGAGAATACAGTCTATTTTCACGAGAATTCATACTCTTCGCCCGATTATACCAATATGTTTCGTTGGGACAGGCTGCATAATCAATATGCACCATTGGCACGAGCAATGCGAGATTATTACAAAGGCTTGATTGAAATACGGCGATCCATTCCGGCTCTTCGCATGATTGATGCCAATAATATTCGTCAAGGAATTGTATTTTTGGGAGATCCTATTTTAGAAATAGATGCCCCTAATTATTACAAAAGTGTGGAGAATGAAAGTGGAGAATCTATAATTGATTTTCCGAAAATAGATACATCATTGACCAAAATGCCAGAAATGAGTTTAAACATCTTGGGTTATTTTATCGACAATACATTGGAAACGGATACAAAAAAAAATCCAAATGAAATTAAAGAGGTATTGGTGATTCATAATGTCTCTTCTGAACAACAAAATGTCTCCGTTCGTAAAATTCAAAATGCGAATGAGTGGAATGTTATTTGCGATGCTCATTCTACGGGCATGGAAAAATTGAATTATCAGCAGGGGAAAGTGGGCAAAGGTTTTACAGACGTTAAAGTGAATCAGGGAATGATTGTGGTTCCTGCACACACTTCTGCCATTTTAATTAGAGAGTAAATCTGTTTTACAAATATTGTTTGATATGCAAAACCTGAATTATGTCTGATTTTTTCTCAGCTTATTTAAAGAATTACAGTGCTTTTGATAGTGTTGAAATTTGAAACGAAAACCACCTTATACCATAATTAGAAAGATTTTAAAATTAACAGCCTCAATTTTAGAGAAAATTGGCGAGGTGAATTCTGCTCACTTAAAGCAAGCCACCACTGAATTGAAAAAGAAAAATAGAATTACAACAATTCACTCTTCTCTTGAAATTGAAGGAAATGCATTAACGATTGAACAGCTTAGTTCCATTCTGGAAAACAAACCAGTAATAGGTCCAAAGAAAGATATTTTAGAGATTGAAAATGCCATTATGGTTTATGAATTCTTGGACAAAATAAATCCTTATAGTTTAGATTCATTTTGTAAAGCACACGGAATATTAATGAATGGGCTTATTGAATCTGCAGGCAGACTTTGGTTTTCGAAGTTACATATCCTGTTTTTGAATTTTACCTATTGAAACATTAATCAAAGAACAACAAAAACAATATTACGAAGCATTAGAAAAGTCAGATAATACGGGGTCATCAGGTGTTTTTTATTGAGTTTATGCTTGAAATTATTCTTAAATCATTGACAGAATTAATGAATATTCAGAATGTTAATTTGACAAATGTTGATAGAATCAATTTGTTTGAAACTTTTATTAAAGAAGATTATTTTATTCGGAAAGAATATTTGCTGAATTTTAAAGAGATATCATCGGCAACAGAAAGTAGAGATTTATAATTTGCTACTGAAAAAGGAATAATTGAGAAATTGTGGAGACAAAAGCACCACAAAGTATAGATATAAATAAAAGCGAATTGTTTTTCTGCCACAAAGCAAGGCTCTTTTTTGGCTGTTTCATTAACACTATTTAAATAAAGAAACGTTTTAGATTGCGAGCAGTGTGAAAATATTCTGTACTTTTGTATTATAGTAAAAAAAATATAGTTTTAAAAAATAAAAAAATTATGAGTGCAATTATAAACATATATGCTCGTCAGATTTTAGATTCGCGTGGAAATCCCACCGTTGAAGTAGATCTATTAACACAAAATGGAGTAGTGGGTCGTGCCGCTGTTCCTTCTGGAGCTTCTACTGGAATGAACGAAGCGATAGAGTTGAGAGATAACGACAAATCGGTATATGGAGGAAAAGGCGTTTTAAATGCAGTGAATAATATCAATTCTGTTCTTGCTGAAGAGTTGAAGGGTTATATTGTTACTGAACAAAATGAAATCGACAATCGCATGATTGAAATCGATGGAACTGACAACAAATCGAAACTAGGTGCCAATGCTACTTTGGCCGTTTCTATGGCGTGTGCTCAAGCAGCTGCCATCGAAACCGGACAGCCCCTTTTTAGATATTTGGGTGGCACCAACGCTCGCACTTTGCCCGTTCCTATGATGAATGTTATCAACGGTGGTTCTCATGCTGATAACAGTGTCGATTTTCAGGAATTTATGATTTTTCCTGCCGGTGCTCCAACCTTTGCAGAAGCTTTAAGAATGGGAGCCGAAGTTTTTCACTCCTTAAGAACGGTTCTTCAGAAAAAAGGCTTATCTACCAATGTAGGCGATGAAGGTGGATTTGCCCCGAATTTGAAATCAAATGAAGAAGCGGTTGAATTTATTCTTCAAGCCATCGAAAAAGCCGGATACAAACCAGGTCATGATATGTTTATAACACTTGACCCCGCAGCCAGTGAATTTTATTTGCAAGATGAAAAAATGTATCATTTACATAAATCATCCGGAGAAAAATTAACGCCTGCTCAAATGGCGGATTTCTTTATCGACTGGACGAAAAAATATCCAATTGTTTCAATTGAAGATGGTTTGGCCGAAAACGACTACGAAGGCTGGGGAATCATTACCAAAGCCATTGGTGATAAAATTCTATTGGTTGGAGATGATTTATTTGTTACCAATCCTCGCATCCTTCAACAAGGAATCGATCAAGG
This sequence comes from Bacteroidales bacterium, assembly GCA_028684405.1. Taxonomy (GTDB): domain Bacteria; phylum Bacteroidota; class Bacteroidia; order Bacteroidales; family WCHB1-69; genus JAQUGA01. Next base: position 7,843 of record JAQUGA010000091.1, read on the forward strand.
ATTAGCAAATGCTATTTTGATTAAATTAAATCAAATTGGAACTGTTTCCGAAACTATAAATGCCATCAAATTAGCTTATGACAATGGTTATAAGGCAATAACAAGTCATCGTTCTGGTGAAACAGAAGATACTTTCATTGCCGATTTAGCAGTAGCTATGAATACAGGTATGATTAAAACAGGCTCTGCTTGCCGTTCCGAAAGAATTGCTAAGTATAACCAATTACTTCGCATCGAAGAGATGCTTGGAAATTCATCTTTCTTTGCTGGAAAAAGTATTTTAAAATAAATATTTATTCAACAAACAAGAGCCGATATTTAAAAAAATATCGGCTTTTTTTTTGGTGTTTTATCAAAAAGTGTGAATTTATTGTAAGCCTTCAAACATTTTTATATCAAAATGGTTAGTTGGGTGAATTGGTAATACAAGTAAAATGAAATGAACAATCAAATACCTCCGATAACTATATTTAATAAAACTATGAAGATGGCCGACTTGCTTCATATAAACTATCATTTTCTGACTGTCTTAAATCGGTTCGATATTAGATTGGGTTTTGGGGATAAGTCGATTGAAAAAGTCTGTGCCGAAAAAAAGATTGATATTGAGTTTTTTCTATTTATCATCAATGTTTTTCATAATCCAAATTATATTCATAGCCATGCCGACGAAGTCAGTTTTGATGTTGAGTTATTGGTAAATTATATTGAAAAAACCCATGATTACTATAATAATTTAATCACTCCAACCCTAAAACTTCTTATTAAAGATGTATCTAAAACATGTAAAGAAGAGACGTGTTCAGTTCTTTTGATGCGTTTTTTTAATCAGTATATAAAGGAGTTAACGGAACATATTCAGTATGAGGAAGATGTCGTTTTTCCCTATCTTCGATTATTGAATATGGCAATTAAAGAAGGAGTGGATAAAAGTGAACTAGAGGATATTGATTTCCGAATTGATAGTTTTCAGGACAAACATCATTCTATTCAAGAGAAATTATTTGATTTGAAAAATGTTTTAATAAAATATTTTTCATTGCCCGATGACGAAACAATTGTTCACATTTTGTTTTTACTCTATCGCTTTGAAAAAGATTTGGCCGATCATATTCTTCTTGAAAACAATTTGTTGAATCCGATGATTCGAAAGATAGAGCAAAAGCTATTTTAGTAAAATATTGCTGTGTTAAAAGATTAGTCTAATTCCATCCAACGCATCATTTTTTCATCTAATGATTCACT
>JAQUGA010000092.1 GCA_028684405.1 Bacteroidales bacterium
TATCAAATAAAGTTCTTGCAGCGTAATATTGCGGATAGCGACAAACTATTTTTTCTTCTTTCTTGCTCTTGTCAGGTATGTAAATAAAGTTTCGGATAATATCTCGCAAGCGGTTTTTATTAAACATACCCTGCACAAGTGTAAACATACTATCAATACCGTCAACACCTGTCTGCCGTGCCCATTTGGCAAGAGTCTGTTTTTCAAAACTTCTTTTTAACCAAGTTCTACCAAACCCAGTTTTTAAATCGCTTTCTCGTTTTACTGCTTCTTCTCTGGTGTAGAAATACTCCCAATGGATTAGCTCAACAGGAAGATGCTTTGATGTATGACTAATTTTTCCATCATTGTGTTCCTTAATTCTTCGTTTTAAATCATTTGTTTGACCTTTATAAAATGAACCATCAGAACATTGTAAAATATAAACGCAAAATTCTCCGCCACCTGGTCTCGGCACAGGCAGGTCTTTTGCCAAACCTGCCACCCTGCGCCAGGCATAGAAGAAATCGTATGGAGCAAAAAATGAACCTGCTTTATTGTTTACGCCATCGCTGATAACGCAAAACGTATTGTATTTAAATAGTTCTGGAATGTCTCTGCGGTAACGCACCGTTAATTGTTTGAAAGCATCAAAAATTGTGGCTTCTTCACGAATGGCACTTTTAAACTCAAACACCACCAATGGCAAACCGTTGATGTAGATTATACCGTCTGGAATGCGCTTTTCCGTTCCATAAATTTCAAGTTGATTTACGAACTTGTAAATGTTGGTGTCGGGCGGATATTGTTCTTCGGGTTCGGCTGCGATTGTTAGCAATTGTTCCGCCTCGAGTTGGCGGTGTTTGTTTAGTCCTGCGTAGTTGATTAGTTGAATGTAAATATCTTTTTGCTTGCGGTCTTCTCTTTTGAGAATGAAACCGTCTGACAGCATTTTTAAAAATGTTTTGTTGCTTTCGTATAGGTCTGAAGCCGGAAGTGTTTTGAGTCGAAGAATAATAGAATTGACTTCATTGTTTGTAATACCTTGTGAAGCGTATTGAGTTAAAAGAAAATTACGCAAATCTTCTTCTATCAAAACCTCATCGGGTTTACGAGAAATCGTAATTCCCAAATGATGGGGAAATCCTTCCTGCCCCAGCAATTCGGCAAATGCCTTTTCTAATTTTTCTTCTGTGAATTTCATTTTCAATAAAATTTATCCTCCGCCCATTTTGCAGGATTATTAATAATGTATTCCGAAATGGTTTGATACGATTGTTCGTTTCGGATAATGTGTTCGTAATAATTGCGTTGCCATAATTTGCCGTCAAACGGTTTCCATCCCAATGTTTTTACCCCACGTATATATTCCACCGTTACAATGGATTGAAACGCCCCCACCATTTCCCCAACGGTTTTCGTCGTCGTAGGGGCAATCCCTTGTGGTTGCGCTTTTTGTGATTCAATAATTTCGTTTGTTTCCGAAATTATGGAACCATCCGAAATTTCCGTGTTTTGGGCATCCGTTTCATTTTGGACGACATCGTCATTTTGGACAACATCGTCATTTTGGACGACATCGGTGTTTTGGACGACATCGGTGTTTTGGGCGACATTGGTGTTTTGGACGACATTGATGTTTTGGGCGACATCGGTGTTTTGGGCGACATTGGTGTTTTGGGCGACATCGGTGTTTTGGGCGACATCGGTGTTTTGGGCGACATTGGTGTTTTGGGCGACATTGGTGTTTTGGGCGACATTGGTGTTTTGGGCGACCACAAGGGTCGCCCCTACGCCGATTTCCAAAATGGCGTGGAAATGGTTGGGCATTACAACAAATTCGTGCAATTCAATATTTTTAAACCGTTCCGGCAATTTTAACCATTCTGATTCCACCATTTTTCCCGCATCATTCAATATCATTTTCCTATTGATAATTTCTCCAAACAAACACGCTCTATCTTTACAACAAATGGTAATAAAATACAAACCCGCCTGCGAATAATCGTATCCTTTTAACCGGATAGACCTGCGATGGTGAATGTTAGGATTGTATGTTGATTTGTTAGGCATTTCTTAGTTTTCTACAGTCGCTAATTTCGAAAGAAGCAATTCTTTCAGTTCCGATAACTTTTGGTTTTCTTTATTTTTAAGGTTTATGAAATCATCTTTACTTTTAAAAATATTCCTTGAAGAATCTAAAACATTATCATCCGGTATTGCAAAATCGAGATTCATTATGTCATCAGAAGTTACTGAAGGATATGTTGAAACACTCATTTCTGCTTTTGCTTGAAGATACACAACAGTTTTTTCATCAGTCAAAAACGAATAAATTAATTCTGATGGAAATTTCGGTTCTTTAACTCTGAATACAGCAAAACCAGTCGAAACAATTAGATTTTCTGGTAAATTTTTGATTACTCCATAATGCTTTAAAGCAGGTCTAACTGTTGAGAAAACAATATCGTTATCTTTTACTTTCCTTCTTGCCCTACTTGGAATTTCATCATTTTCCAAATCCAATTCCTGTAATTCACTAATTCGATTATTTGTGATATTGCTTGTGTCTAAATAATGAATATCTTTAAAATTGTCTTTATTTGACAATGTTTCTGGATTACATTCTAAAATATCGCTGAGCTTCCCAACTTCCCATCCCTTCGGAATTTCCCCCAATTCACTTTCCTCCATTTCCCCACCATTACTTTTGTATGGTTTGCCGTTTTCATCAGGAAATTCAAACTCCACAAACCACTCCCTATAAATCGCCTGTGCGGTTTCTTCGAGTTTTTGTATAAGTTGGTTGTTAAGGTTTATGCGGTTTTGGATGGTGTTGTATTCTTTTACGATTTCCCGTTGTTTGTCTGGGTGTGGAATTGGTAATTGCATATTTTCAAAATCTTCCCATTCCAAACTTCCTCTTACACCACCAACAGCGTGAAAACAAGCCTCGCGGTCAAACTCTGAACGAGTGAACCACATCATTAAATATTCGGGCAAAAGTTCTTGTTCGTCTTTTACCTCAAAAACAGGATAGGCTTGTGAAATAATGGCTTCATCAACTTCCTGCAACAAAGCAATAGGCATTTTTTTATCACGTCTTACCTGCATTGTGCTGCAAGCAAATTGATTTTTGCGAATGATTTTATAGTTTTCCATATCCGTTCCAATGATATTGGCAACAGAAGGAATAAACTGCTTAGAAATGCTTAACCCCAAAAGTTGTTTTACTTGTAGCCCTTTGTTGCGTTCATCTACAAGCTGAATATGTTCGCCAATCCGTTTATAATTTGATTTCATAACCCAACTCTTTAAACACGGTTAATAAATCATTTTTAGAAGTGGCTTCGGCTTTTAGCAGTTCGGCAAATTCATTTTGCAGGATTTGCATTTTTTCATCAAAATCAATATTCTCGTCACGGTTTACAAACTCAATATACTTGCTCGGAACGAGTGAGAAATCTTTTTTGGCTACTTCGTCAAACGAAGCGGAATAACAGAATTCAGGAACGTTTTCTATTTCCTGTATTTGCCATTTGTGGTAAGTGCCTGTTATTTTTTTTATATCATCCTCGGAGAACTGAATGTATTTTTTCTCAAACGGAATTCCCATTTCCCGCAAATCCATAAACAGAATTTCTTTTTCACGATTACGGTTATTTCGGGTTTCGTCACCCACTTTTTTGCTTTGAACTTTTTTATTTTTGTTTAATATCCACAGCGTAACGCTAATATTGGTAGTGTAGAACATATTTTGTGGTAATACCAAAATGGCTTCCACCAAGTTATTTTCAATGAGTTTACGGCGTATTTTGTATTCATCGCCACCGCCACTCAATGCCCCGTTTGCCAAAATAAAACCTGCTACTCCGTTGTCGCTAAGTTTGCTTACCATATTCAAAATCCAAGCGTAATTGGCGTTGCTTTTGGGTGGCACATCGTAACCACGCCAACGTGGGTCGTCCATCAATTCGTTTTCGGCTCGCCAGTCTTTTTGGTTAAACGGCGGATTTGCCATTATAAAGTCGGCTTTCAGGTCTTTGTGCTGGTCGTCCAAAAAAGTATTGGCGGCTTTTTCTCCCAAATTGCCAGAAATACCACGAATGGCAAGATTCATCTTTGCCAGTTTGTAGGTGGTGTTGGTGTATTCCTGCCCGTAAATGGAAACTTCTTTTTTGTTTCCGTGGTGTGCCTCAATAAACTTTACCGATTGCACAAACATACCACCCGAACCGCAAGCAGGGTCATAAATAATGCCTTTGTAAGGTTCAATCATTTCGGCAATCAAGTTTACAATGCTTTTTGGCGTGTAAAATTCTCCTTTGCCTTTTCCTTCTGCCAACGCAAATTTTGAAAGAAAGTATTCATACACTTTGCCAACCACATCTTGTTTAGGGTCTTTGGTGGTGTCAATATCGTTAATGGTGTCGAGCAAGGAAGCAAGTTTAGTAACATCCAGTCCCAAACGTGAAAAATAATTGTCGGGCAAAGCACCTTTCAGGGCTTTGTTATTTTTCTCAATGGTGTGCAAAGCCGTGTCAATGAGCAATGCAATATCGTTTTGTTTTGATTTTTTAATCAGATAATTCCAACGGCTGGTTTCTTCCAAAAAGAACACATTGTTCATATTGTAAAAGTCAGCCATCTCAATGTATTTTTCTTTGCCTTCGGCTATGAGTTTGGCTCGGTGTTCTTCAAACTTATCGCTTGCAAACTTTAAGAAAATCAGTCCTAAAACTACGTGTTTGTATTCAGCAGGCTCAACGCTTCCTCTCAATTTATTCGCTGCTTCCCAAAGGGTAACTTCTATCGGTTTATCGTTTCCGTTCTTTTTTGCCATTCTATATTTTCGTCTGTTAATTAATAATCCCAAAGATACTTATATCGTCGGGTGCGTCGGCAAGAAAACAACTCTTTTGCAAACCTTGGTCGTGTGTCGGCTTGTGCGATTTGCAAATGTGTTGTTTTGTGCGTTGGCTGTTCAATTGTTTGGTTTTTATTCTTTTGTCTTTTTAGTAGCAAATTGTCTGTCTGTTTTCTGTCTTTTTACACTTGGCGGCAACGTGATGCGGCTTGGCACAGTTGCGGTTTTTGAAACACTTCACTGTCAAACCGCTACAAAGTTAATTAAAGGCACTGAACTTTCACACACGTTTTAACCCGCAATTGTGCTAAGCCTTGCTGTTAGGCACTGGAATTCTTGTTCAATTAATTATTTGATATCAAGTATTTTAGAGGCTGTATTAATCTTTCAATAAGTCGAACATCCTCTGTTATAATTTCTGCAACACCTTGTAAATTCTGACCAAATTCAATTTTTTTATTGTATGATGTCATCAATCCATTAGGCAAAGCAACCTCAACTAAGTAAAAATTTTCAGAAGGCATTAAAGAAATGGATGATACTGTACCTTTGAGGATGCCGTACTCCATATAAGGATAATTGTCAATTTTTATATTAACTTTTTGACCAACTTTAACTTTACCAGAACCTTGAATTGGTAATTTAGTTTTTCCAAGAATCCTACTTTCTTTATTTGGTAATACAAAAAAAACTTTGTCACCACTATTGATATTTTGATTTTTTTGCCAAATTGAAGTAAAAACAACTTTCCCTGAAATTGGTGATAATAAAACAAAGTTTAGAAACCAGTTATTGATTGAGTTTTGTAAGTTTTCAACCGATGATTGTAATGAAGATAATAATTGTTGCTTTTGCTCAAAATTCTTTTGTCTTAATTCTATTATTGTTTGTTCGAGTTGAGATATCGAAATCTTAGAATTATCAACAGCAACTCTTGAATTTTCAAATAATAATTTTACTTGTAAATAAGAGCTTTGTGATTTTTCAAAATCGCTTTTAGATATTATTGAAGATTTAAATAATAATGAATCACGTTGATATTGACTTTTTGCAATTTCAAGCTGTTCCAAATAAATAGACAATTGATTATTATATTTATAATACAAGGACTTGTATTGAGAAAGCTGTATGTGTAAATTTGATATTTTATTTTCAACAAAGGATGTTGTCTCTTGAAATACATTAATGTCATTATAAGCTTTTGTGTAAGAATTATAAGATTGTTGAATGTCTCCAAGTAGTAAATTCCTCTGTATTGGATAAAGAAAAAAATTTTCGCTATTTATTGTATTTTTTATTGTATCAAGATATTGCTTTAAAAAAACAACATCATTAAAGTTTGCACCACTTTCAATCACTGCTAATGGGGTGCCTGATTCGACAAATTGGTTATCCGAAACAAAAAGTTCTTCAATTTTGCCAGCATTTTTTGAAACAATTGTAGCAGGCATGTTTTCGGTATGAATGACAATTATAGTTGAAATTTTTTCTGGATATTTATAAAAGAAGCTACCAATTATTAGAATAAAAACTGTGATAAACATAATTGAAACACCCCATCTAACCAGCCATTGAGGTGGCTTTCCAAGTATTTCTTGTATTTCCTCGCTTCTTATCTCAATTTTTTTATCCACTTTGTTTAAACGGTATTAATGTAAAAATCTAAGTTCCTAATTCTAATTGATTTTTAACTAATTCATAATATGCACCCTGTTTTATTGTAAGTTCTAAATGATTGCCTTCTTCAATAATTCTACCTTTTTCTAAAACAATAATTTTATCTGCATTTTTTACTGTACTCAGTCTATGCGCAACTACAACCACTGTTCTGCCTTTAAAAAACTCATTTAGATTATTCATTATTACTCTTTCATTATTTGCATCAAGTGCATTTGTAGCTTCATCAAAAAAGATAAATTCTGGATTTTTATATATTGAACGTGCAATTAGGATTCTCTGTTTTTGTCCTTGGCTTAAACCATTTCCTTCCTGACCAATTTTTGTATTAAATCCTAAAGGAAGTTCTTCAATAAAATCATTTATATTAGATAATTTTGCGGCATTAGATAATTTCAAAGTATTTGGAGATTCATCACTAACTGAAATATTTTCAGCAATAGTGTCAGAAAAAATAAAACCATCTTGCATAACAGCACCTATTTTAGATCGCCAAATATGAGGGTTAATATTGCTAAGTAATGTATCACCTATTCGAATATCACCCTTATTTGGAGAATAAAAACCCAAAAGAAGTTTTATTAATGTTGTCTTACCAGAACCACTTGCACCAACGATAGCTGTAATTTTATTTTCAGGAATAACTAAATTAATATCTTCAAGAACAAAATTGCGACTAGCACCATCGTAGCTATAGAAAACATTATTAAGAGAAAGTGTCTTAGATACTGGCAAAAGGGAAATTTGATTCACAGCTTTCATTTCTTCATCATCTTTTAAATGTATTTCTGAAAGACGTTCCATGCTAATTTTTGCATCTTGAAATGCACTTGAAAAACCGATAAATTCAGATATTGGAGCATTAAGTTGACCAAGAATATAAGTCAAAGACATCATCATCCCAAGCGTCATATTACCTTGTATAACATATTGGGCTGCTAAAAATGTAATAAAAATATTGGTTGTTTGATTAAAAAACATAGAGCCTATATCCTGATATTGCCCAAGTGCCAAGCTCTTAATGTTTATTTTAAAAAGTTTGGCTTGTATATTTTCCCACTTCCATCGTTTTTGTTTTTCACAATTATTTAGCTTGATTTCTTGCATGCCTGTAATTAACTGGATAATATTAGATTGCTCTTGTGAAGCTGTTGTAAATCTTCTAAAATCAAGACTTCTACGATAACGTAAAAAATATAAAACCCATAACACATATAATGTGTTACCCAATAGAAACACACCTAAAATAAGTAAATTATAAACACCTAACACAAATCCAAAAACAATAAAATTTATGAATGAAAATAGAGTCCTGAGTGAAGAACCTGTTAAAAAAGATTCAATACGTGAATGGTCACCTATTCGCTGCATTATATCACCTATCATTTTGGTGTCAAAAAATCCAATTGGCAACTTCATTAATTTTATAAGAAAGTCAGATATAAGAGAAATATTAATTCTAGCACTAATGTGCAACAAAATCCAACTACGAATAAAACCAACTGACATTTGGCTAAAAAACAATATTAATTGGGCAATTAATACTAAAGTTATAAAACTCAAATTGTTTGTCCCAATACCAACATCTACACCAGCTTGTGTTAAAAACGGAAATATCAATTGAAGCAAGCTACTTGTCAACATTGCTAAAATTAATTGGAACAATAGTTTTTTGTACGGTCTTAAATATTGGAAAATTAATGAAAACTTTTGTTTATTTTCAATTTCCTCATTTTGATTATAAAAGTCAACTGTTGGTTCTAAAATCAAAACAACGCCTTCGTTTTCATTGCTATTTCTTGTACTAATCCAACTATTTATAAAATCCTTTTTTGAATAGTTAACTAAACCATATGCAGGATCTGAAACATAAATTGTGAAATCATCTTTCTTTGTTTTTTTTATTTTATATACAACCACAAAATGATTCTGATTCCAATGTACTATGCAAGGCAATGGCACGTCGTTGAGAAATTTTTCAAACGAAATTTTTGCACCTATTGTTTTAAAACCTATACTTTCAGCAGCATCGCTAATTCCAAGCAAAGAAACTCCTTGGCGGGTTATAAAACTTTTTTGACGTAGTTCGTCAAGACTGTAGTTTTTCCCATAATGCTTTGCAATTATTTTTAAGCATGTCGGACCACAATCCATTTTATCGTGCTGAAGATAGGATGGAAATATCACTTTGCTTTTTTTCTTATTTTTTCTTTTAAAACCTCTAATCCTACTTCAAAAATTTTATCCTTTCCATACAAAATTTCTTCCAAGTTTCTTTTAACTTCAACATCAGGTTTTATGAATGTAAAAACTTCGTTTTCATTTAACATTGTTTTCTGTGTAGCAATTAATGCAAATCCAT
>JAQUGA010000093.1 GCA_028684405.1 Bacteroidales bacterium
GGCTTCAGCCAACGGACTAAAAACTATTTGCATCTTTGTTGTTTTAACACCATTTTTTTCTCAAATTCTTGAAAATATGCTAATGAATTTCAGTAAGAGTACTGGGCGAATAAAATAATTCTTTTTTGTTTCATGTTTTGATTTTTCATTTATGAAATTGACTTTTTCTCTTTTGGCATTTTACAAGATAAAAAGGATAGACATCCATTACCTCTGTTATTTCAAAAAGCCCTGCTTTGCCAAATTCTTCTTGTATGGTTTCCTTGTCGTAAAAAAACATTTTTATACCCCCAAACATTTCAAATCTATCTTTGCCAATATGAGTTCCATGTCCATAGATTGGTGCTTTTTTGCTTGCTACCGCGAAAAACATAAAGCCATTTTCTGTTAGCTGGTCATAACAGTCTTGGATAAGTTTTTCTCGTTCTTTTTTATCGAATAAGTGGATTAAGGCGTATGCGTAGATTCCGTCATAAAGTTTTTTGTCAAAAGGCATTTCCATAACTGAACCATGATGAATTATCATGTGATTTCCAAAGTGTTTGTGGGCTAATTCGATGGCCGTTTTTGAAATTTCAATTCCCGTAACGCTCATTCCATGATCTTTAAAGATTTGAGCATTTCGACCATAACCAATGCCCGGAATCAAAACATTTTGTACCTTGTGTTGAACGAAAAATTCATTTGTTAATAGCGTACACGGTGCTGGGTCAAAACCCCACATTTCTTGTTTGCCTTTAAATGTCTCTTCCCAATATTCTGCCATGGTTGCTCTGTTTTCAAAAGATTTTAAATAGTTCCATTGTCCACATGAATATTTTGCCCTGTGATGGACTTTGCATCATCTGATAGCAAAAACAAAATAGTTTCGGCCACAGAATTTACATCCACGGGCTGTTTCGTTGATGTTCTTTTATAAATGCGGTTTTTTTGATCCTCCGAAAGAGTAGAGCTCATTTCTGTTTCCATAAAACCAGATACCAAGCAATTTGACCGAATCCCTTTTTCACCCCATTCGCGAGCTGTATTTTTGGAAAACGCTTCCAATGCTCCTTTGGTTGAGGCGTACATCGAAAGACCTTTGTAGCCCGTATGAACACTTACGGAAGAGAGGTGAACAATGCTTCCTTTGATTTGATGCAGCAGCATTTGCCTAATGACAAATTTTGTCAGCATCATGGGTGCAAAAACATTGACCCGATACATGTTTTCGAGAGATTCTAAATTTAAATTGGTAACAATATCATCGTATGCCATTGCTGCATTGTTAACAAAACCCTGAATCGGGGTGTTCACGCCAATCCAATCTTTAAAAACAAGTGGTTTTATTTTTTCGGAATCAGCCAAATCATACCTTAGCCATTTCAGTTTTTCTGGATATTGAAGTATTAATTCATTTAATTCTTCTGTTTTGCTTCGACTTATTCCATAAACCGTTCCGCCTTTTTGCAAGACCAATTCGGCAATTTTAAAGCCCAATCCCTTAGAGACACCTGTGATTAATACGTTCATAATTAATTTCTTTTTATTTTTCCAGTTCTTGTTGTCGAAAGCTCACTTACAAAAAGAATGATTCTTGGAATTTTGAATTCTTGTAATTTCGATTGCAAAAAAGTCCGGACAGACGATTCTGTAATTTCTTTATTATCACAAACAACTTCGCAGCAAATAATGTTTCCCATTACGGAATTACTTTTAGAATAAACACGTGCATTTTTTATTTCCGGCAAACTGAGAATGGCTTCTTCCACCTCCAATGGATTAACTTTGTATCCACCTATGTTTATCATGTCCGTTTTACGCGAAATGAAACGGAATTGCAATGGATTTTCGGAAATAACTTCAACTAAATCACCGGTTTTAAACCATTCGTCAATATTTCTGTCGGTGCTTCCCATCAAATTGCTGTGAATCAAAAGTTCATCATCTAAAATTCGAATAAAATGTTCATTTTCAGCTTTGATTGTAAAAATATCATTTTCAGTTGCAAATAGAGTTCCGGCTTCTGTGGATGCATAAACATTGGTTATTTTGGCATTCGGAAAAATTTCAGACAGCTGAACAATCATTTTCTCATTAAATTTTTCACCCCCAGAAGTAATTCTCCGTACGGATTGAAAAACCTCTTTGCAGGGAAGGAAAAGTCGGTAAAAAGTGGGCGTAGCCGAAATATGCGTGATGTTATTTTCTTGGATTTTTTGATGAATTTCCAAAGGATTTAAACCAAATAGTCGGACGATGCTATTTCCATTTAGCAAAGCTTGAAAAAAGACTTGAATTCCCGCCATGTGGGTAGGATTATATGCAAAACCCCAAATGCTATTCGTGTTTTGATCTGATATTTTTACAAATCTTGTAATGGAACTAAAATTGTGAGTCACTTTTTGAGGAATTCCTGTGGTGCCAGAAGTAAATAGGCTTATTTTCCAATCATCACTGGTTTTTTTTAATATTTCAATGAGCTCCTCTTTATTGCCTATAATGGGAAGGTTTTTTTTATCAATTACTTGATTAAACTTCTCATATTCAGAATATCCAGTGAGTTTTTTTAATTCAGAATCGGTAAAATCTGAATCCAAAAGGATGATTTCTTTACCGAAAATCAATGAAATAATAATATGTTTAAATACGTCGTAATAACGAGCAGATTTGCAATATGGATTATACGACAAAGAGGTATTAATATCCTGAATTAAAAAACTCCATGATATTGATTTGACTTGCTCAATGTCTTTTAGAAAAAAAACCATTATTTGCTTTTTAGTTTTTTCAAAATTTCACTAACTGTATTTACAATGCCATCTTCGAAAACATCGATATCATATTCTGCTTCAATCCGAACCGTTAGTTCGGCTAAATCGAGCGAATCCAATCCAATGTCATTTCGCAAGTGCATTTTAGGACTTAGAGCTGTCAGCTTTTCTTTGGCTCTGTTTTCGAGAACGATGTTTATTATTTCTAGAATTTTCTCTTTCATTGTGCAATCCAGTAGGTTTTCAATTTCAAGTTGCTAAGATAAGTAATGTATTTGTTTTAGCATTAAACAGGCGAAAAATTATTACCAAACCCATGTTTTTTTAACGCAAGAATAGCTCTTTTGAAAAGCAGTAATCGCTCATCTAGCATCTCTAAAAAGCTGAAGATTGTTCTTTTAAGACTAAATTACCAATGAACAGCTTCCTTTGATTTTTTTCTATTTTTTGAGGAATAAATTATTATTATGTGAACTTTTCGGAGTGATTTGATGTTTATTAAGTTGAACACACACATTCAAACATTGCTTTTTCTTGAAAAAACATTGTGATTATTCATTAAATTAATAAAAATCCATGGAAAACAAATCTTTAGAAATTTTAAAAATGGCTATTCTGCTTGAACGCAGAGGCAAAGAGTTCTATAATACAGTAGCAGGACAAACGAAAAATGAACAAGTGAAAAAGATTTTCACTTTGATGGCCAAAGAAGAAGATTTACATCTTGAGCAACTTTCTCAACAATATAAAGAATACCGTGAAAATGGGAAATTTATAGCTCAAAAACTTGATGTGTCTGATAATGAAGAAAGTATAGCTAACTTTGTGTTGAATCCTGAAGTTCGTAAAAACTTATCCGCAGCCAGTTATGAAGCGGCTGCCATAAATGCAGCCATCGACATGGAAAATAAAGCCATTGAAGTATATTCTCAAAGAGCTGAAGAGGCAACGGATCCCAATGAAAAGGAATTGTATACTTGGCTTGCCAATTTTGAACGCGATCATCACAAAATCCTTCATCGTTTAAACAAAGAACTGATGGAAGAAATTTGGTATGACAATAGCTTCTGGCCATTCTAAAATAGTTTGCGATTTTCCTTCTACACTCTTTTTAGTGGAAGGATGAGGTTTATTTAACGAAAGATAAGGGATGTAATTTGTTGGCCTAGCTAACTTATTATATCCTTTTTTTTATTCTGGATTCTCTTTCGGCTTTTGAAAATACTCTAAAACAAGTTTGGCTTTTGCCGTTCCAATTTCTTTTTCAATATCTTCCAAGCGGGCCTCTTTTATTCCCTTCACCGAGCGAAATTTGACCAGCAGTTTTTCTGCAATAATATCTCCAATTCCCTTAATTTGAGTAAGTTCTGTTTTGATGGTGTCTTTTTCTCTTTTCAAACGGTGATGGGTAATTCCAAAACGGTGAGCTTCGTCACGCAGGTGTTGAATAATTCGCAATGTTTCCGATTTTTTATCGATGTACATTGGCAGCGAATCAAATGGTTTGTATATCTCTTCTAATCTTTCAGCAATGCTGATGATGGCTACTTTGTCTTCAATTTTTAGCTCTTTCAGAACAGAATAAGCAACACTTAATTGACCTTTTCCTCCATCCACTACAATCAAATCGGGCAAGGCTCCATTTTCACTGATTAGTCGGCTGTATCTTCGATGCATCACCTCTTTCATGGAAGCATAATCGTCGGGACCTTTTACTGTTTTGATAATGTAATGACGGTAATCTTTTTTGGAAGGTTTGGCATTTTTAAAGCAAACCATGGCCGAAACGGGATTTGTTCCTTGGGTATTTGAATTGTCGAAACACTCTATGTGGCGAGGTAAAACAGACAAATGCAAATCTTCTTTCATCCGTTCCAAAACTCTTTTTATATTTCTTTCGGGATCGACCAAACTGGCATTTTTTTGCTTTTCGAGCATGTAAAACTTTGCATTTCTTGCCGATAATTCCAATAATTTGAGCTTGTCGCCAATTTTGGGAACAGTATATTTAATGTTATCAAATTTAAATTCAGGCAAAAACGGCAAAATAATTTCCTTGGTAGTGCTTTCGGTTCGTGTCCGAATTTCGGTCATGGTGTAAAGCAAAATCTCTGCATCCGTTTCATCAAGATTCTTTTTAATCTCCTGCGTATAGGTCTGCACAATAGCACCATCAATCACTTTCAGAAAATTTACATATGCATTTCTGTCATCCGAAATAATGGTAAAAACTTCTACATTGCCAATTTTAGGATTGACCACCATCGATTTGCTTTGGTAATTTTCGAGAGATGCAATTTTCTCCTTAATGATGTGTGCTTTTTCAAATTCTTGATTGTTAGCATATTGCATCATGGTCTCCTGAAGCCGTTTTAGAACAATAGAAATATTTCCTTTCAAAATATGAGCTATTTGATCAATGTTTTCTTGGTAATCTTCCTTGCTTTGCTTGCCTTCGCAGGGTCCCAAACAGCGTTTTATGTGATATTCGAGGCAAACGCGATATTTCTTTTTTTGAATTTGTTCATCGCTGAGGTTTAGTTTGCAAGTACGCAAAGGAAATAACTGTTGAATCATCTCCAATAGGGCATTCATCATCCTAATCGAAGCATAAGGGCCAAAGTATTGTGATTTATCCTTAACTAAGTTTCGAGTGTAGAAAACTCTTGGAAAATCTTCGTTTTTAATACAAATCCATGGAAAAGATTTGTCGTCTTTGAGAAGAATATTGTATTTGGGTTGATACTTTTTGATGAGGTTGTTTTCCAACAAAAGAGCATCTATTTCGGTATCCACAACAATGTATCTGATTTCGGCAATTTTCCGAACGAGCATTTTGAGTTTTGTCCCTACAGGCTCTTTTTGGAAGTAGGAGAGAACTCTTTTTTTTAAATTTTTGGCTTTGCCAATATAAATAATGGTGTTTTTCTCATCAAAATACTGATAAATTCCCGGTTTTGTCGGTAAATTTTGAAGAGTAGGAGAAATTTGATCGTAGTATTTGTTTTTAAACATCAGAGCTGAAGGCTGGTTATTTTTTTGCTAAAGTTACAAAAAAACGTATAGACACAACTCCTTCTAAATCATAATTTGATGTTCCGTGTTCAAGCGTATATTTGTAAGTGCCTGCTGCGTTGAACTTTTTATTTGGCTGAAAATTTTGTTCAAATGTATAAATCCCATTTTTATCTGCTGGATTCATAAACTTTTCTTCCAAATCTTTTATTCTTATGGAAAAACGACCTGTTCTATTTTCAGCTCCCGAATTGTCGTCAATAGAGTAATACATGGGCAAACTTAAATGCTGAAAAGAGTCATTTAGCTTAACTTCCAAGTTGATATTGTATCGTTTATCGGCATTTTTTATTTCAAATTGAAACTCTTCCGGACGAAATCGGTTCCATCCTTTTTTAGTAAATACAACTTCTTTCTCAAAATATGTAGAGTTTGTGCATGAAACAAAACCAAACAGCGTTATCGTCAGTAAAAAAAAGGTGATTTTTCTTTTCATTAATCTTATTATTTTTGACAAAAATACTAAGAAATATAATTTGAATATTGGTTTTTAGATAATTTAGGAAAGCAAGAATTGAGTTTTGCCTTTAAGGTTTATTGAAAATCAGTTTTTATTGCGAAAACCCTCAGTCATCCTTGATTTTGCTACTCTTTTGTTTGTTTTTCAAACAACCTAGATATTTACCTAGACCAAATCTAGCTCTCGAATTTAGCATTTAGAAATTTTCTTATGTAATTCATTTCATTTTTGTTCTTCCGAAAAAATAACATTTGTTAGTGACTGATTTGCCGTGGTTTATAAAGATTTTCCAGAGATTGGTTTATACTGTTGTTATATTTCTATGGTCTTGCTGAAAAAAGCTGTAATTTTGTTTGAAATTATAAGAATACAGCTAAAACTACGACTATGTCAGGGAAATTAAAACTAGGAATCAACGGATTCGGACGGATTGGGAAAATTGTATTTCGGATTTTACAAACGCATCCCAATATTGAGGTGTCGCTTATCAATGATCCAATGCCTTTAGAAACAATGGTTTATCTCTTGAGGTACGATTCTATTCACGGCCCTTTTAAAGCGGATGTAAAAATCGGTGAAAATGGAATTTTTGTAAATGGAAACTTTATTCCAGTTACCACCGAAAAAGACCCCGAAAATATACCGTGGAAAAAATATGGTTTAGACCTGATTTTAGAATCTTCTGGAAAGTTTAAAACCAGAGCTTTACTCGAAAAACATCTCAAAGCTGGAGCTAAAAAAGTAATTTTATCCTGTCCTTCGGATGAGCCTTTGGATTTGAGTTTGATTATTGGCGTCAATGATCACGAGCTCAAACCGCACCATTCTATAATATCCAATGCTTCGTGCACCACCAATTGTTTGGCTCCAATTCTGAAATTAATTGACGACAATTTGGGCGTTGCTTCTGGATTTTTAAATACCATTCATCCATACACAAACAATCAGTCTATAATTGATTCTCCCCACGCCGAATTGAGGCGTTCGCGAGCGGCATCCAATATTATTCCCACTACTTCTTCAGCCATTCAGGCACTTTTTGAAATTATGCCAAAATTCAGAGGGATTTTCGATGGTTTTGCTACGCGAGTGCCAGTTCCTGACGGCTCTTTTATCGAACTTTGTCTTAATCTTGAAACACAAACAGATGTAGAAAGTTTTAATCAATTGATTAAAACGGCCACGGAAACTCATCTAAAAGGAATTGTTCAATATACTATTGATCCGATTGTTTCGAGTGATGTGGTAAACAATACGCACAGTGCCGTTTTCGATTCCTTGGCAACAAAAATAGTGAAAGGAAATTTTGTTCAAATGATTGCTTGGTACGATAATGAATACGGCTATTCAAACAGAGTGGTCGATACGATTGAATTGATGGCTACTTTAAACCGATTAAAATGAACGATTTGTTGATACAAGGCTGTGAAGAGCAAGTTCGGAATGTATTCCAAAAAGCTTTGGACGGAGAAAGAATTTCTGAAAAAGAAGCTTTGATTTTATTTAAAGAAGCTGAATTGGCATCGCTTTCTTATGTGGCAGACATCATTCGTAAACGTTTGAATGGCAGTGTTTTATATTTTGTCAAGAACTATCATATTGAACCAACCAATCGCTGTATTCATAATTGTAAATTTTGCTCATTTTCAGAACGCATTAGTCGAACTGGATGGTCGTTTAGCTTTGATGAAATGATGGAAATGGTTCGTCAATTAAAAACAGATATTACAGAACTACACATTGTTGGGGGTGTAAATCCGAAATACGATTTGGATTTTTTCTGTCGTTTGTTGGAACAAATTAAAAAAGAGAAACCAGAACTTCATATTAAAGCGTTTACAGCAGTAGAATTGGATTACATCATTACGCAGTCGGGCTTGACGTTTGAAGAAGGTTTAAAACGATTGAAAGTCAGCGGATTGGATTCTATTCCGGGCGGCGGAGCCGAGATTTTTAATCCCGAAATTAGAAAGCAAATTTGTTCGAGCAAAACCGGTGCTGAAGATTGGTTGAAAATTCATAAAATTGCTCACCAATGCGGAATTCCTTCCAATGCTACAATGCTTTATGGTTTTTTTGAAACCTACGAGGACAGAGTTGATCATTTATCACAATTGCGAAAATTGCAAGATAAAACAAAAGGTTTTAATGCTTTTATTCCATTGAAATTTAAAAATAAAAACAATGAATTTTCTCATGTTCCTGAATTATCGGTAGTGGAAGAGATGAAAAATTATGCTATTTCGAGGATCTTTTTGGACAATATTCAGCATTTGAAAGTATATTGGCCCATGACTGGACTGGAAAATTCGAGAATGTCTCTACATTTTGGAGTAGATGATTTTGATGGAACCATTGATGATTCTACTCGGATTTATGAGATGGCAGGTTCCATTGAAAATCCGACATTAAATTCTGTGGAAATTGAAAAAATAGCTCTGGAAGAGGGTTTGCAAGCCGTTGAAAGAGACGGGGCGTACAATAAGTTGTAGGGAAAAGATAAAAGGTGGTCGGGTGGACGAGTGACCGAGTGCCTGACGGCAAATTAATTTATTAGATAAAAACCAAAAACTTTGTGTCTTTGCATCTTTG
>JAQUGA010000094.1 GCA_028684405.1 Bacteroidales bacterium
GCCGGCTTCCTTCAGATTCCACCTCACGATGGACACCCTTGCCTTGAGCTAATGGTTGGCAACTGATAGCCCCCATAACGGACTTGAACCGTCAAATATACTCGCCATGCTCGGCGCACTAAAAAAACAGCTTGCCTAAATTGGCAAGCTGTTTTTAATATTTAACAACTACTCGTCGTCGTTTTCTTGTTCTTCGTATGCTTTAAGAAGAGCTGTTTGAACATCGACAGGAACCTGTTGATAATCGTAGAATTTCATGGTATACATTCCTCTACCGCTGGTAATTGAGCTTAAAGAGGTTGAATACTTATTCATTTCAGCCAATGGAACGCGAGCCCGAATAACTTGATAATCGGCTTCGCTATCCATGCCCATAACAACCGCTCGGCGTCCTTGCAAGTCGGTCATACAGTCGCCCATACGTTCGGCTGGAACCATTACTTCAACATCATAAATGGGTTCCATAATTTTGGGTCCCGCATTTTTAAATGCTTCCCTAAACGCTTGGCGACCTGCTAATTTAAATGCTAATTCATTGGAATCGACCGGGTGCATTTTACCATCATAAACGTTTACAACAATGTCTCGAGCATAGGAACCTGTAAGAGGGCCTTCTTCCATTTTTTCCATAATTCCTTTTAGAATGGCTGGCATAAAACGAGCGTCGATTGAACCACCAACAATACAATTGTTATAAACCAATTTACCTCCCCAGCTTAATGGATATTCATCTGTTCCACGAATGGGATATTTGGTTTGATTTGGTTTTCCTTCTATCCAAGGTTCAATTAACATATGTACTTCACCAAATTGACCCGCTCCACCCGATTGCTTTTTGTGACGATACATTGCTTCGGCTGTTTTGGTAATTGTTTCGCGATATGGAATTCGTGGTGGAAATAAATCAATTTCAATTTTATTGACTTTTTCAATAAACCATTTTGCAACATTAATATGCTGTTCGCCTTGACCTGAAACAATAATTTGTTTCAACTCTTTTGAATATTGGACTTGTAAAGTAATGTCTTGCTTTTTTAAATCCGTAAGAATAGCACTCAACTTCTCTTCATCGGATGAGTTTTTGGCTTTAATTGCAGTTCTAAATTTTGGATCTGGATACACTGTTGGTGCAACAATGTCATTTGAGTTTTTTGAAACATTAAGAGTATTTAATGCATGCGTATTTTTCAGCTTGATGGTTGCTGCAATATCACCAGCTACAGCTTTTTCAAGTTTGTCACGATTTTTACCAGCAATGCTCAAAACTTGTGACAATCGCTCTTTGCTGTTCGTATTTGGATTTAGCAAATCCATAGCTTCTGTAAATTCACCACCGTATACTTTAAAAATTGACATTTCGCCAAGGTGTGGTTCAATGGTTGTTTTGAAAACATATGCTATTGGAGCTTCCGTTTTGCTACATATTAATTCTTTACCATCGGTAGTTTTTTCGGGTGCCACTTCATTTGGAGCTGGAAAATTAATTTTAATAAATTCCAACAAACGGTTTACACCTTGGTCATTTTTGGCCGATGTGCAAAGAACTGGAAAAATTCCACGATTGATAATACCTAATTTAAGCCCACGGCTAATTTCTTCCTCTGAAAGAGTGCCTTTGTCGAAAAAAATCTCCATTAAAGACTCATCATTACCAGCCGCATTTTCTATTAGAATATTCAATAATTCTTCGGCTTTATCTTGTTCATCAGCAGGAATGTCAAGCTCTTCTGGCGCACCTCCACCAACGGGAAATTTCAACATTTTCATTTTCATCAAATCAATTACTGCCGAAAAACCAGTTCCCTCAATCGGATATTGAACAAGAGTAACTGCACCGCCAGCCAATTGTTTTATTTGACGTAAAGTTTCTTCAAAATTTGCTTTGTCGTGATCCATTTGGTTGATTACGAAAGCGACCGGCTTGTTGGATTTTTTCGCCCAACGGAAGCCCACTTCTGTTCCAACCTCAACACCATTATTGGCGTTAACGGTGATTAATGCTGTTTCAACAACACGAAGAGCAGTTATGACTTCTCCCACAAAATCATCCACTCCTGGACAATCTATAATATTGATTTTACAATCATCAAATTGAGAATTTAAAACGCTAGCGTATACAGATCCTTGCCTTTCGAGTTCTATATCTCGATAATCCGAAACAGTGTTTTTATCATCAATAGTTCCTTTTCGGGAGATAATTCCACCATGGAATAACATGGCCTCAGCCATGGTTGTTTTGCCGGATCGCGAACCACCAATTAATGCAATGTTTCTGATCTCGTTTGTTTGATATACTTTCATCGTAAAAATTAAGAATTTAGATTAATTGAATTTTTAAAACTTGCCGTAAAATTATAAAAAAAAACATGCAATCTGAAAAAAATGATGTTAATCAAGTATTTTATTGTTATTTTTGAAAAAAATTACAAGAAACAGATGTATTATAAAGGATTGAAAAAAATTCAGTCTTTTTGTAAAATATAAGTATTAAGTACTAAATTCAAATTCTAAAAGCACTCTTTTTGACTTGTTTTTAGATGTTTATTAATCAATTTAAGATAGAAAGAAAAAAATATTTATGCTAAATTGATTTAGAGATGTTATTTTTTATACTTTTACCACAATGAAAAAATGAGATTCAAGATGAAAAAACAAAAAGTATCGCTAAAACACATTGCACAAAGCTTAGGAGTATCGAATACTCTAGTATCCTTGGTTTTAAACCACAAAGGAGATGAGCATGGAATAAGTAAAGAAACTCAAAAAAAGGTTTATAGCAAGGCTGAAGAGCTTGAATATATGCCAAGTTTTATGGCTCGTGGGCTAAGAACTGGGAGGTCTTATACCATTGGTTTGATATTATCGGATATATCCAATCCTTTTTACTCAAAAATGGTTCGATACATGGAAGATGAAGCAGCCAAAAATGAATATTCTTTTCTGATATGCAGCACAGATGAGTCTCCTGAAAAGGAAAAGAAAACAATTAAAATGCTGATTGACCGACAAGTTGATGGGTTAATCATTTCATCTTCACAATCAAACACAGAATTTTTGACGAGTCTGGAAGACAGAAAAATTCCTTACGTTTTAATTGACCGTTTTTTCGAAGACCATCCACAAGCCAATTCAATATACGTAGATAACGTTAGAGGAGTATACAAAGGGATAGAACATTTAGTTTCGGAGGGATTTAAACGCATTGCTATGTTTGCAATTACTCCTATTTACATCTCTTCTATTCAAGAGCGTATCGATGGTTATCTTAAATCGCTTAAAGCCTTCGACTATGATTATGGAAATGAGTTATTGGTTGAATTGGATTTTCACAATCTAAAACAAAGCATACACTCATCGCTAAACTACTTAATTAACGATAGCGGTGAACCCATTGATTCCATTTTTGCTATAAATAATAATGTAGCAGTAGCTTGTATGCAAGTACTCCGCGAAATGAATCTAAATGTACCCAATGACATAGGATTGCTTTCGTTTGACGACATTGAGCTTTTCCAACTCACAAATCCTTCGATTTCAGCGATAAGCCAGCCTGTTGAGCACATCAGTAAGGCCGCTGTTAAACGAATTTTCGAAATGATAAAACAGCCCGGTTCAGACCCTGAACATACGACTTTACAAACCGAACTAATTCCCAGAGAATCAACTCAAAAGAAAAAATAATGAAAACAAAACAGAGACAGGCTATCGTTATTCTAACAAGCCTTTTCTTTATGTGGGGTTTTATTACGTGCATGAATGATATTTTAATTCCGTATTTGAAAAAAATATTCGAGTTAAGTTATTTTCAAGCCATGTTGGTTCAATTTGCATTTTTTGGAGCCTATTTTATTGGCTCCCTCTTCTATCTACTCATCTCATTATGGAAAGACCCCATTTCCGTTATTGGCTATAAAAATGGCATCATATTAGGATTGTTGGTTTCGGCAGTAGCCTGCTTAATGTTTTATCCAGCATCTCAAATGCATAGTTATCCCGTTTTTTTATCGGCCCTTTTTGTATTGGGTATAGGATTTACGCTCTTGCAGATAACGGCCAATCCATTTGTAGCTATTTTGGGTTCAGAAGAAACTGCTTCATCGCGTTTAAATCTTGCTCAGGGCTTCAACTCGCTCGGAACAACCATCGCTCCTATTATTGGAGGTTATTTTATTTTTCATTTTTTCAACAAATGGGGAACGGCCATTCTAAACAGCAAAGGAGAAAAAATTTTAGCAGACAGCGGAGATGTAATTACCGCATTAGGAATCCAAATTCCATATTTGATTTTTGCCGGAATTTTTGTTTTGATAGCGATTGTGTTTTATTTTTCAAAATTGCCCGAAATAAAACAAGAAGAAGGCACACAAGATGGCTTTAGAATCTTTAAGTATCGCCACTTAATGCTGGGTTTTGTCGCCATTTTTATGTACGTTGGAGCAGAAGTATCCATCGGAAGCATGATCATAAATTACCTGGGAGAAACAATGGGAATGGCCGAAATGGATGCAAAGTCATTTCTGGCTTTCTACTGGGGAGGGGCTATGATTGGTCGCTTTTTGGGAGCAATCTCATTAAACGACAAGTATTCAAAAAAGAAAAAAATGATTTCTATGAGCCTTATTTCTGGACTTATTTTCGTATTTATTTTCATAATTGTTGGGATAGAAGGATTCATGTCCAATGGTGTATCTATGCCCATTAGTACTTTCCTTCCTTTTCTGGGCTTTATGTTGATTAATTTATTCTTGTTTTATTTAGCAAAATCATCGCCCAGCAAGGCTTTAATGCTATTTGCAATGGCAAATATCGCTTTATTATCTGCAACTCTTTTCTTTGATTTTTCATGGATAATGTGGTGTGTCATTTCAATCGGATTATTCAACTCTATTATGTGGTCAAACATCTTTACCTTGGCCATTAAAGACCTTGGTAAATTCACAGCACAGGGCTCCTCTATACTAATAATGGCGATCTTAGGAGGTGCCTTACTGCCCTTACTTCAAGGCTATTTAGCAGACATCATTGGCGTTGTCCACTCTTTTATCGTACCCCTGATAGCTTACTTATATCTATTATATTATGGTGCTATTGGCTACAAAGTAAAAGCACCCTCAAATAAAAAATTAATACTGAATTCTTAAAATGGAAAAAAAACTTGTAATTGGCATTGACGTTGGAGGAACAAATACAGAAATTGGAGTTATAAATAAAGCTGGCCAAATTCTCTGCCAAACGAATATATCAACAAATATCACCCAAAACTTTGATGAATACATTGCACTTTTGGCTTCCGAAATAGATAAATGCATAGACAAAACAGGCAATAAGGAGGACTTTTTAGGCATAGGCATAGGTGCTCCCAATGGAAATTATTATATAGGCACCATTGATAATGCTCCCAATTTACTTTGGAAAGGGATATTGCCTTTTTCCGAAAAACTGAGTCAGGCTACCGGTTTAAAAGTTGTACTAACCAACGATGCAAACGCAGCAGCCATTGGCGAAGGCGTATACGGAGGAGCAAAATTCATGCAACATTACGCTGTTATAACATTAGGAACCGGCTTGGGTAGCGGAATTGTTTGCGACGGAAAAGTATTGTACGGCCATGACGGATTTGCTGGCGAATTAGGACATATTACTATTAATTCCAGAAGTCGCAGGCTTTGCGGTTGTGGCAGACATGGTTGTTTGGAAACGTACGCTTCTGCAACAGGAATCGTTGTTACGATGAAATCCCTATTGGAAAAATCAAATCAAAAAAGTGCTATACGAGACTTAAAGTTTGATAAAATAAGCTCATTAGATATTTGTATGGCTGCTAAAAAAGGAGACGAACTGGCACTCAAAGCTTTTGATATTACGGCAGATGTGTTGGCTATTTCTTTGGCAAACTTGACTGCTGTTTTAAGCCCAGAAGCCATCTTTTTATCTGGTGGACTGGCAAAAGCAGAAAACATCTTGTTTGATCCATTGTTGAAATATTATAACCAATATGTATTGCAACTTTTTAAGGAAAAAACACAGATATTGCCTTCCAAATTACTTAACAAGAATACTGGATTAATTGGAGCAGCAGCTCTTGCTTTAAATGAAATAAAAGAAGGAGTTCTTATATAAATTCTAATTTCATTTTAGTTCACTCGTTTTCAAAATCCTATAATAAATATTAAAACTAAATTTTGAAAATGTCTCAATGCTCACAAAAGCAAATTAATATACACTGCTAAGATATTGATTATGGTAAGGAAAAATGTTTTTATAAGTCATTGTTTATATCATATTTTGAAATTTTCGACGCTAATGGTCTTGTTTTTTTTTAGCCTATCTCAGACCAATGCTCAAAATAAAATCAAACTGATAGACCAAAACTGGACATTCTCGTGCAATGACTCCAATCTTCATCGCAGTGCTACAGTTCCAGGATCCATTTTTACTGACTTGATGTTTCATAATATTATCAGCGATCCTTTGATAAAAGATCATGAAAAATCATCTCAATGGGTGAGCAAACAAACTTGGACTTATTTGACCCATTTTAATATTGATAAATACATATTAAAAAAATACAAATTTGCCGAAATTAGCTTCGGAGGCATTGACACTTATGCTGATGTATATTTGAATGACGTTTTAATACTGTCCTGCAACAATGCTTTTCGACCTTGGAAGAAAGAGGTAAAACATCTTTTAAAAGCGACAAACAATCAAATAAAACTTGTTTTTCGTCCAATTGAAGAAATTCTTAAAAAAGAAGCCGAGAAATATCCATTTACCTTGCCCGAAGGACTCAGAGTTTTTGCTCGAAAACCACAGTTTCATTTTGGCTGGGACTGGGCTCCAAAAATTCTAAATGCCTCCATTTATAAACCCGTTTCCATCACTTTTTGGAATGATTTTTTATTGGATGAAGTGGTTGTTCGTTCTTCGGAATTTGCCAATGGCAAGGGTTTATTGAGCACTACACTTTACCCACGTTGCAATTTTGAAAAACCCATGGATTTTGAGTTTTCCATCGAAAATTCGGAAAACGGAGAACTTTTGCACTCATCAAAAATAAAACTACTCAACAACAAACCTCAACAAATTGAAATAAAGCTGAAAAACATCAAACAGTGGTCGATTGATCATCCTAATTATTATGATTTGACATTCCGTTTATCAAATCCAAAATTTGGAGAACAAACCATCAAAAAAAGAGTAGGATTTCGCTCAATTCAGCTAAAACAACCCAAAGATGAAGAGGGTGCCGAGTTTTATTTTGAACTAAATGGCGAGAAAATATTTTCAAAAGGAGCCAATTGGGTTCCTGCAGATGTGTTTCGTCACCGAATTACAGATAAAACCTATCGCGATTTACTGATTCTAGCCAAAGATGCCGGATTTAACATGATTCGAGTATGGGGAGGTGGCTATTACGAAGATGAGGCTTTTTATAATTTATGCGACAGTCTTGGAATTCTGGTATGGCAAGATTTTATGTTTGCTTGCAGCATGTATCCTTTTAACAAAGATTTTACTCAATCCGTAAAAGAAGAAGCCGAATATCAACTAAAGCGACTCAGCGGACATCCATCCATTGCCCTTTGGTGTGGAAATAATGAAAATACAGAAGGATGGTTTAACTGGGGTTGGCAAAAAGAATTTGGATATTCCAAAGCCGATTCAGCACAAATTTGGAAAGAAAATCACGAAGTATTCTACAACAATATGCCAAAATGGTGTAACGTATACACGAAGAATGCAAATTACCACCCCTCTTCACCTGCAAACGGCTGGGGGCGAAAAGAGGCATACACCAAAGGCGATGTGCATTATTGGGGTGTATGGTGGGGATACGAGCCTTTTGAAAAATATTTCGAAAAAGTAGGAAGATTTGTCAGCGAATATGGATTTCAAGGATATCCCCAAATGTCAACTCTTGAATATATGATGCAAGGCAACATTGACAGTTTATCACATCCATTTATCCAACATCATCAAAAACATCCAAAAGGCCAACATACCATTGATACATACATGAATCGGGACTTTGAAACTCCAAATCAGATAGAAGATTATGTGTATGTTTCACAAATGCTTCAAAGCGAAGGCGTTGGCAAGGCAATTACAGCCCATCGTTTGGCGATGCCCTATTGCATGGGAACGCTTTATTGGCAATATAACGACTGCTGGCCCTCCATTTCATGGGCTTCTGTTGATGTTTCTAATCAACCGAAAGCATTATATTATCGAGTGAAACAAATGTATAAAGAAATTGCCCCTTTTATTGTTCAAAGAAATGATTCTATCCTGTTTTATATCAGCAATTTAACCAATAATAAAACCGAAGGAAAAGCAATTATTGGAAGATACGATGTCGAAAATAGTCTTCTGCTTTTAGATACTCTCGATTTTTCATGCAATAATTTAAGCAATCAAGTAATTCATTCATTTATGGCAGACAGCAATTTTACATATGCTCTTGAAATACAAGATTATAAAAAGAATTTTATCAGAAATTTTACCCATTTTCCAAATACAAATTTGATTAAAAAATTGACAAATGCAGAAGTACAAATAGGTCTTGATTCAAAAAACAGATTAAAAATTGAAGCAAGTCAGCCCGTTTTTGGTCTCTGGTTAGAGCACAAGGGACTTCTTTTTTCCGAAAATGCAATGCATATATTTCCCGGATTTACATACTTAATTGAAAGTTCCGACCTCTCTAATTTGGACATGAAAACACTGAAAACAAATAGTTTAAACTCTGTATCTAAAAGAATATCAATTGAAAATAAAAAATAA
Organism: Bacteroidales bacterium; assembly: GCA_028684405.1. Classification (GTDB taxonomy): domain Bacteria; phylum Bacteroidota; class Bacteroidia; order Bacteroidales; family WCHB1-69; genus JAQUGA01. The sequence continues at coordinate 8,788 of JAQUGA010000094.1, forward strand.
AAAGATGAGAAATTTTAAAAAGGTTGTACTAACAACTGCTTTTTTGCTGCTATTATCAAGCATACATACACAAAATTTGACCCAGTATGTAA
>JAQUGA010000095.1 GCA_028684405.1 Bacteroidales bacterium
TGAATATTCGTGTTTTGTATCCACCCAAAATTTAGCTTTTGGTTTGTGTTTACACAGCAATTCAATTAAGAAATCCATGGGCATATCCACCCATTTTTGTCGCCAATATCCCGAGGCAAATCGAAAATAATCGGGCAGTCCGGAGCGGTGACATAAAAGATGGTGAATGGTTCTTTTTTTATATGGGAAACAAGGAATAAATTTTTGAATTGTATCATGTATGTTTAATTTTTTATCCTGATAAAGTTTTAAAATAGCCATCGCCGTAAATTGTTTTGACACGGATGCCAATTCAAAGATGGATTGGTTAGTGAGTTTTGTTTTTGTTTTCAAATGAGCATACCCAAAAGCCTTGTGATACAGTATTTTCTTGTCTTGGGCAATTAATAAAACCCCATTAAAATGATGGAATGTGTAAAGCCTATTAAGCAATGAATCAATATGTTCGGTCTTATTAATGTGATTTAAGCTGTCAAATAATGCATTGATTTCATGAGCATAATATTGACTGCTTTGCTGGGCAATTGAATCATTGGAAAGAATTTGCGAAAACAGTAATTGTGGTAAGGTAAATAGTAAAATCAGTAAGCGTTTCATTGTTCAAAAAAATATTGTGTTTGTTTTAAAAAGGAAAGCTAATTCCCCATTTGAGTGCAATATTACTATAAAAATCTGAAGAGCTGTAAGGTCCATAGTGATAAAATGCTCCGACTCCGAAAGAATAGAACTGCATGCTCAAAAGATTATTGATGGAAAAACCCGATTCAAAATATCCTTTTTCAGGTACGATAATGTTTTGATTTTGAAAATATTGCTTTTCATTTGACCAGCCAAATGCAATGTTTTGATGCAGCACTAATTCGGGTTCAAATTTGTTTTTTCGATAGATTAATTTCCCAAAACTATGTTGAATAAAAAGTTCAACCGATGAAGTTGAATAGTATGTATTGAAAGGCATGGTCGAAAACGAATTGGCAGAGTAGACGTACTCTTTATTTAGATTTGAAGTGAATGCATTGAGTCCCCAAATGGGTAAATCTCGGTCTACAAAGCCAGCTTTTATGATGATATTACTTTTGCCATAATATTTGGTAGTATGAGATTTGGTAAAATAGAGATCCATTCTATTATATTCATAATTTGAGTTCAACAGATTATCAAAGGCGTGAATATATTGAATAATCAATATAGGAAAATCGTTGTTGACCAAAAATTTGAAATTATCATTATTGATGATTTTTTCTTTGGGTGCATATCTGAGAGCAATTTTTGCTTCCGTTGTTATGGCTGGATTTGTTTTATTGTATAAGTCTTCGGAATTGCTGTTTTGATAATTAAAACCAGGGAAAATAGTGCTTCTTTCAAATCCAATTTTGAGTTTTGTATATTTTGTGGGCTTTCCGCTCATCGCAATGGCTTCGGACAGTATATGATTGTACCTATTTACATATATTTTTTGAAATATGTCACTTGACAGTAAGTTATTTTGAAGAAAATAGAGTTTATGATTTCCGTTTTCAGAAATGTCAAAACGATACTCCATATCAATTTTTAAATCATGTTTTCGAGAGAGGAAAATCTCGGTATTAAAACCATAATTTGAATATTGGTTTTTAAGAGCATAGCCATAATAAGCTCCAATTGAAATGTTTTTCATGAGTCGCCGATTGGTTTTGACGCCAGCTCCAAATCGGAAGCCTTCATACCTATTGTACCAAATAATTTTATCGAGAGCGATGTCGAAAATCGACACAGGGATATAACCCGTCGAGAGGGCTTTGAGAATGTTGATGGATCGATCTATGTTTTCTGCTTTGCCTATACTATCAATTACGTGATAGGTTTTTATTTCTTTTTCATCTAAGGGATGAGGACGATAATTTTCTAAAATTTCATTGCTCTGTTTTTCGGAAACAACGTCTAAATCAATCTCTGTTTTTCCAAAATCTTTCCTTCTAAATTCTTTGTCGAGTTCAATCTCTTTTAAGTATGTACAACCTTTGGCAATGATGGAAAAATCATTGTTGATTTTCATGTTTTTAAAATAGAGTTCAGTATTTAGCTGAACAGGAAACCATTTTTTCTCGTCAATTAATTCATATTGCTGCTGAATATTTATCGAAATTCCGCTTTCATCTCTCGCTGGATAAGCAGTTACATTCTGAATGGCATAACCATTAGTATTAATGTATAACATGCCTTCTAAGCCATCAAAATTTGTATTTCGACGGGGTCGATAGGAAATTACAAAAACAGTATCTTTTGTATTGGGATTTGGATAGAGTGTGTCTTGCATTAAAAAGAAATACCGTGAAGTGCTGCCGTTGCTAATGGGGTTTACATATTTTTTATCCAAGATAATAAACATGTTATCGTAAAATGAAATCCCTTGAATTTGCGTAATAAGCAAGGTGAAAAAAGGATCTTTAAAACCTGAAACCTTCGAGGCAATCACTTTTTCATAATTGGATGATGGTGCTTTGAAAATTCTTTCATTCACGCTTTCCATTAAAAAAATGTGCTGTTCTTCAAAAAAACGATAAGCCGCCTTCAAACTTCGATTTAGAGAGTCTCCTCGCGTCGTATCGGCCACAATTCGCTGGGCTGTAGTGTCGGTTACAACATCCGAAGTGAAAATCATTTTATTGTATGAAACGTAGCTAAACGATGAGTTTTTAAAAGGATTGTTTAGATCTCTGTTGGCAATGGTTTTGTTGATAATTCGATGGGCTGGGTTTTCGCTTGGAAGAATTAAAACCTCCTGAAGTTCAATGTTTTGTTTTGTAAGTTGGACATTGATATGGTTGGTAAATTCATTTTTATAAATTGTTTTTGGCACATAGCCAACGTAACTAAATCTCAAAGAATCAATGGGTTTGGTAGATTGAATGGAGAAATATCCTTCAATAGAACTGGTCACACCAGCTTGCCCACTATTGGCAACAATATTGACAAATGCAAGTGGTTCTCTACTTGTTTCATCCATGATTTTTCCGCTAATTTTATAGGTCTGCGAAAGCAGATTAATGGAACTTGTAAATAAAATGAAGGATGAGAGGAGTATTTTGTATACTTTTGATTTCATTACTGATGTTTGACATCAAAAGTAGAGCTTTTTTTTACTTCGCAAACAAAAGAAGCAAATATACGTTATTATAAAACTTAAAATATTTTAATTATGGCAAAAATATCGATTGATCCCATTGGCAAGTTATTGGGATTGAGACACAAATCTCATCCATGGCACGGGGTTGAAATTGGTGAAAATGCTCCCGACGAGCTCACCTGTTTTGTTGAAATGGTTCCAACCGACACAGTAAAGTATGAAATTGATAAAACTACCGGCTATCTTACCATTGATCGTCCTCAAAAATTTTCCAGTATTTTGCCCGCTTTATACGGCTTTATTCCACAAACATATTGTAGCAAAAGAGTTGGGGGTTACAGCGCAAAAGCACTGAATAATCCTGACATTATTGGTGATTGGGATCCTCTTGATGTGTGTATTTTAACCGAAAAAGATGTAGCACACGGCGATGTTTTGGCCAGAGCAATTCCCATTGGTGGTTTCAAAATGATTGACGGTAATCAGGCCGATGATAAAATTATTGCGGTGTTAAAAGACGATGCCTTGTATTCGCATTACAAGGATATTTCAGAAATTCCCGAAACCGTTGTAAATCGCCTGAAACACTACTTTTTAACCTACAAACAGATGCCCGGTGGAGTATCTCAAAGTTGCGAAATTTCGCAAATTTACAACAAAGAGCAAGCCCATGAATTAATTAACCTGGCCATGGACGATTATCGAGAATATATAGAAAGAATGATGTTTGAAAAATAATAAATATAAAATATGGAAGAATTTGTTTTAAAATCCGAATTTATTGAACTGAATAAACTTCTCAAACTACTAGGTATTGCAGAAACGGGGGGGCACGCCAATACAATGATATCCGAAGGTGAGGTTTTGCTCAATGATTTGGTGGAATATCAAAAAAGAAAAAAAATACGTCCAAATGATATTATTAAAGTTGACGTTTTTGCGGTTAAAGTGCTTGCTGCGGAATAAGCCTCAATCTTAAAGCTAGATGTGACAAAATATTCTTTCTCTTTTTGCAATTCCATCCTTTAGGGGACGCAGGAAGGTGGAAAAATATTGAAAATTTATCGGATCCTAGTAGTTTTTATTCAGATATTTAAAAAAAATGTATTTTAGCAAAAAAATAGCATGACAAAAATTGCAGTTTTTCCAGGTTCGTTTGATCCTTTTACCTTGGGTCATTATGATATCATACTAAGAGCATTGCCTCTTTTTGATGAAATTATTATTGCCGTCGGCGAAAACAGTACTAAAAATGCTCTTTTTAGTGTAGAAAAAAGACTTTTGATGATTCAGGAAGTTTTTTCTCAGTATCCTAAAATAAAAACGGAATCCTACCCAGGATTAACCGTTGACTTTTGTCGACAAAAGAAGGCTCATTATCTGCTTCGCGGACTCCGAACTGCTGCCGATTTTGAATTTGAAAGAAGCATTGCACACAGCAATAAAATACTTTTTCCAGAACTTGAAACCGTATTTTTGTTGACCGCACCCGAATACAGTTTCATCACTTCAACCATTGTTCGTGAGATATTTAAAAACAAAGGTGATATCAGCGGATTTGTTCCCAAAGAAATTTTGAATATCTAAAGTATATCAAAATAAATGTTTTGCTGTTTCGTTACTATCAAACAATATACTTTTTATGACAAAGAGGTTCATTTTATTTCTGGTTTTCTTGCTTGTTAGCACTCTGCTATTTTCTCAATCGAAAATCTCGGGGAAAGCTCTCTTTGCTCCAAATCGCACTTTGCGTATTAATACGTATGATGATTTGGTCAGTTATAAAATCACAAATCTCAAAACTGTAACAATTGACAAAAATGGAAATTTTGAATTTGAACTAAACCTTCATCAACCCACCTATGCCTTTTTTATTATCAATTCTATCCATGGTCAACTCTTGATAGAGCCGAATAAAAACTATAAACTAGAGTTTAGCGTTGATTCTATCTATCCCAATCCCGCCGAAATTCCAGCAACTGAAATCCCAATGTGGGTTGAAATTTTAGAGCCGAAAAGCAATAATTTGATGACTTTTATTGTGGATCTTGAAGAGACCGTAGAAAACTTTCTTACGAGGGATAATAATTTTTCGAAAATTTATTATGCTCGCAGCGTCGAAACTCTCCAATTGCTTAAGAACAACTTAGAAGAAAAATTTGGGCACATCAATAATCCATATTTTAAAACCTTTTTGCGATATCGTTTTGCTCAGGTCGACCTTATTCAGCGTTCAAAAATGACCTCGGAACTTTACAATGATTATTTTACGGATATTGAGATTTATTACAACAATCTTGCATACATGCAGTTTTTTAATGAATTCTTTACTCGATATATTCAAAGTGCAAACTCAAATATTCCAAAAGAAAAACTTTACGAATTGATTAATGAAACCGGAAACTACCTTGAACTGCTCGATTATTTGGGGAAAGATCCAATTTTGGTCAATGAAATGATACGGGAATTGGTTTTAATAAAAAACTTGTCCGAAATGTATCATGTTTTTGGAACCAACCAGAGCAATATTATTATGTTTTTATCTAAATTGGCAGAAACAACAAAGTTTGATGAACATCGTAGAATTGCTAACAATACGATTGATTTTCTGGTAAAACAATCGGTTGGAAATATCCCCGTGGCGAAAAATCTAAAAGACTTATCTGGAAATATTATTTCGATTGATAAATATCTGGGTAAACCCCTATATATTCAGTTTTTTTCTGTGGATTGTGCCGATTGTATAACCGAAATGTTTGCCATTCAAAAAGTCAAGAAGGATTTTGAGGGAAAGATCCAATTCATTAGTGTTTCTATGGATATTAATACCACCAAGTTATATCATTTTGTTAATCGTTTTCCTCAATTCGATTGGCCGATTTTAAGTTTTGGAAATCACTATGAATGGATTGAGGCGTATGATATTTATGGCTTCCCAGCCCAAGTTTTGTTGGATGCAGAAGGCAAAATTATTCAATATCCGGCCATGCTCGCCAGCGATGAATTGTCTAGATTTTTGTATGCCTATTTTATGGAAGATTTTCGTCCCAAACCTGTGTATATTCCAGGAATGGGCAATGAAAGACCAAGACCTGAAAAAGAATAGGTTTTGTATTAGAGTTTGTTTAAAACGGCTTGCTTCAACTTCTATAATTCATAATAGGAGAATAAAGGAGTGTGTTTTTAAATCGTCCCCATTCGATTTGTTTAATATTTTCATGTTTTATTTGTTTGTGCTCGATTTGTTTCGTCATAAATTTTTAGTTTAAAAAAAACACAGCCTCAATATTGAGGCTGTGTTTTTAAAATCAGAAATTATTTTGTTTTATTTCACAAGAGTCATTTCTTTAATTAAATGACCAGCTCCTGCATATTTGTCTATTACGTATAAAACATAAAGAATGTCAACACTAATGGTGCGTTGTAATTTGGGTTCAAAAGAGATATCGCCACTCATGGCTTCCCAGTTGCCATCAAAAGCCAAACCTACCAAGTGACCTTCGCCATTGATAACGGGACTTCCTGAGTTTCCGCCGGTAATATCATTGTTGCTAATGAAATTGATTCTTAAATCGCCATGTGGTGCGTAGGGGCCAAAATCTTTTTCCAACATCGATTTTTTGTGTTTTTCAGGAACAATAAATTCTCGTTTGCTTGGATCTTCTTTTTCTAAAACACCGCGATAGGTAGTAAAATAGTCATAATGAACGGCGTCACGAGGCGAATAATCAAGCACTTTGCCATAGGTTAAACGCATGGTAGAGTTGGCGTTTGGATAAAAATTACTATCGGGATGCATTTCCATAAGCCCTTTAACAAATAAACGATTCCCTTTTGTGAGTAATTCCTCTTTTTTGGAATAAACATCATTAAATGCAAAATATGCTTCCATTAAATCTTTTGATAATTTATACAAAGGATCGTTCTCAAAAGCTTTGGCGTTTCCTTTATTCAAGGCATTTTCTATCTTGTCGCGTTGGGCAAAAATACTTTTAGCATACAAGCCGTCCATATATTTTTGCATGTTTTTCTTCCCTTTTTGAACCGTGTTTTTCACCACTTGAGGAACTTGCGATTTTTCTACATTGGCATTAAACATTACTAAAAGTTCCGCCATCATTTTTTTATCTATATCTACAGAATAATCTTTAAAATAATCATCCAATTGACCTTTGTAGACATTAATTGCTTTTTGAAGTTTTTCTTTGTCGGCATTTTTATCCTTCATCATTTCAATCAAACGCGTGTAGCGATAGGAAAAAAGAATTACCTCTGGTCCTCTGGCAACTCCTTCGAGGAAGTACCAACGAGCGATTTCATACTGACTCATGTATGAGTAGGCTTCTTTAATCATGTTGATGCTGCTGCCATATTCCTCTTTTCGATTGGGGTTTGCATTTACCCAAGCTGTAAAATCATTTTCAATTTTTGTTTTTACGCCGCTTACATTGTTATTCTTCAACTGAGCCGTTTGTCCGATGAAATATTTCCAATAATTGGCTGTTTGAGCATATTTGCTAGCATATTGAATACGAGTAGCAGAATTCAAATCCATAAATTCACGCATTATTTCTAATTTGCGATTACGAATATTTATGATGGTTGGATTTTTAAAATTAATATCATTTTCTACTCCAAAAGAGGATAAATATCTGTCTGTAGAGCCAGGATATCCCATAATCATTACAAAATCATCTTTTTGAACTCCTTTCATCGAAACGGGTAAATGATGTTTGGGTTTAAAAGGAATATTGTCTTTCGAATATTCGGCTGGTTTTCCATCGGGCGACATGTAAATTCGGAACAAAGCAAAATCGCAAGTATGACGAGGCCACATCCAGTTGTCGGTATCGGCACCAAATTTCCCAATGCTCGATGGGGGAGCACCTACCAAACGCACATCTTTAAAAATTTCGTACACAAATAAATAATACGCATTTCCATTAAAAAATGGACGCACAATAGTTTCATAATTGGTGTCTTCTGCAGCTTTTTTTGAGATGTTTTTCATTTCGCTTTCAATGGTTTCCGTGCGTTTTGCTTCGTCCATATCTTTGCTCACCGAAGCTAAAACTTGGCTGGTTACATCTTCTATGCGTACCAAAAAACGTGCTGTCAAGCCTGGATTTGGCAATTCTTCAGCATAATTTGCAGCCCAGAAACCATCGGTTAAATAATCGTGTTCAACTGTGCTATGTGCCTGAATTTGACCATATCCACAGTGATGATTGGTGAGAACCAAGCCTTTGGAAGAGATGATTTCTCCGGTACAGCCACGTCCGAATTGAATAATCGCATCTTTCATGCTCGAATTATTGACGCTATAGATGTCTTCTGCAGATAGTTTCAAGCCCATTTTTTGCATCTCTGCAATGTTTTTGTTTAGCAATGAAACAATCCACATTCCTTCGTCGGCCAATACGTAAACCGAATGTGTGAAAAGAATAATGAATGATAAAAGTAGTTTTTTCATGAGATTTTTATTTTTAGTATGATTTATTTTCATATAGTTTTATTTTAAAAAACAAAAATACGTTATTTTTGATTAATTGAAAACAAAATATATGTTACCTTTGTGAAAAACAATGATTAATATGAAAAATAAAATTAGATTAGCGTTGATTTTAGTAGCTTTTGCTTTTATTTC
>JAQUGA010000096.1 GCA_028684405.1 Bacteroidales bacterium
AGAATTGATAAGACTGATATGATGGCTATTTTCTTTTTCATAATGTGCTGTTTGTTTCGAGTTGTTTTTTTACGAGAGGAACCAGTCTGTCGATGTTTCCAGCACCCATCATAACAATAATCTCATGAGAATTATCCGTAAATTGGTTTACCAATTGAGCATCATTTACCAATATTTTATCGGATGATTCAATTTTATCCAATAGAAATTGTGAATCAATTCCTTCGATGGGTTCTTCGCGTGCTGGATAAATATTTAACAAAATAATTCTATCGGCTGCTGAAAGGGCTTTTGCGAAATCATCGGCAAGATTTTGAGTTCGAGAAAAGAGATGAGGTTGAAAAACCACCGTAATTTTTTTGTCGGGATATTTTGCTTTTATCGAACTTAGGCAGTTTCTGATTTCTGTTGGATGGTGAGCGTAGTCGTCGATTAGAGTGGTGTTTTCAGACTCAAAAACGATTTCAAAACGGCGGTGAACTCCTTGGAAGGAGGAGAGCGCGTTTGACAACTCGGTTTCTGAAATCTCGTTTTGCACGAGCAGTGCTCCACAAGCGGCAATGGCATTTTCGAGATTGTGATGACCAGGGAAGTTGAATTTCAGATTCTTAAAAGTTTTATCTTTAAAATGAAGATCAAACGTATAACTTGCTTGATGATACGAAATTTTTGAAGCGTAGATGTCTGCTTCAGAATTGTTTAAGCTGTAACTCAGAAGATTGATTCGATTTGTTTCAGGAACGTTTAAAGAAACGTGATAAATCAGCGTCCCGCCTGGCTTTATTTTATCGATAAAATCGTAAAATGATGAGATTAAGTTTTCGTTATTGTTATAAACATCGAGATGATCGGCATCCATTGATGTAATTATGGCCGTATTTGGGCTGAGTGTGAGAAAAGATCGGTCGAATTCGTCGGCTTCTACAATTAAAAATTTAGCATTGTTTTCGAAAAAGCAATTTGATTTAAAATTATTTGCAATGCCACCAATAAATGCATTTATTTTGTGACCACTTGCTTTAAAGATTTGTGCACAAATGGCGGTTGTAGTGGTTTTTCCATGAGTTCCGGCAATGGCAATGGTGTTGTATTCTTCTGAAATTTTCCCTAAAATCTGAGAGCGTTTAAGAAGTTTCATGTTTTTCTTTTTCAAGAAATCAAATTCCTTATGATTTTTAGGGATGGCCGGAGTGTATATTGCCAAATCTATATTTGGAGGAAGCAAGGAAGGATTGTCTTCAAAATGAATTTTTGCACCCTTTTTTATAAGCTCATCTGTAATGTGCGAAGGAGTTAGGTCGTAGCCATAAACATTTGCTTCATGTTCGACATAGAATTTTGCCAAAGCACTCATTCCAATGCCTCCAATGCCGAGAAAGTAAACAGTTTTATGACGGATATTTTTCATTTTATTTTTTCAATTTATAAATTTCCTTCACAATATTTTGCACCGCATTTGGAAATGCAAATTTTTGAATGTTTTCAGAAAGTTGATTCAGTTTTGTTTCGTCTTTAATTGTATTGATGAGCACTTCTCCGAGTTTTTCTATAGCATCTTTATCTTTGATTAAAATGGCAGCATTGGCATTTGCCAAAACTTTTGCATTTTTCATCTGGTGATCGCCAGTCACATTTGGCGAGGGAATTAGAATAGTTGGTTTGCCTATGCACGAGAGTTCTGAAATAGAAAGTGCTCCTGCTCTGGAAACCACAATATCGGCAATGCTATATAAATAGTCCATGCGGTCGACGAAAGGCGTGATTATTATACCACTATTAACGATGTCCTTGTCTGATTCGAAGAAATGATAATAATATTTTTCACCTGTTTGCCATATAAGTTGAATGTTATTGTCCCGAATTTGTTCCAAACATGTTTCAATGCTTACGTTCATTGTTTTAGAGCCTAGGCTTCCACCCATTACAGCAATTGTTTTTTTGTTTGGGTCTAATTTGAAATATTCGTATGCTTCTTCATTTTTGGGCTTCATATCCAAGATGTCTTTTCGAATGGGATTGCCTGTAATAACCATTTTTTTTTCAGAAAAATATTCTTTGGTTTCTTCATAGGCAACACATATTTTTTTTGCTTTTTTTGCCAGCATTCTGTTGGTTACTCCTGGAAATGAATTTTGTTCCTGAATTAGTGTTGGCACTCCTAAAAAAGCAGCCATCCGAAGCGTTGGGCCACTTGCATATCCGCCAACTCCAATCACAACATTGGGTTTGAATCGTTTGATTATAAGCATTGCCGAAAGCATGCTCCATGCCAGTTTAAAGGGAAAAACTGTATTTTTGAGAATATTTTTAAGATTTACTTTTCTTTGAAAACCAGCCACTGACAGACCAATAATATCGTATCCCGCTTTTGGAACACGGCTCATTTCCATTCGACCCTTTGCTCCGACAAATAAGATTTCAGCTTCCTTGTCGAAGTTTTTTATTTCATTGGCAATGGCTATTGCTGGAAATAAATGTCCGCCGGTGCCTCCACCGCTAATAATAAATTTATTCTTCATCGATAACCTCCTTAATTGTATTTATCTTGTTTTTTACTTCTTTTATCTCTGATAGATCTTCATTTTCAATTTCTTTGCTGACGCTTAATAAAATTCCCAGAGAAATGCTTGTAAACCAGAGAGATGTTCCTCCCATGCTGACCAAGGGCAAGGGCTGACCTGTAACCGGAATTAGATTTACGGCTACAGCCATATTTACCATTGCTTGAAGCACGATGATAAAACTTATTCCGATGGCCAGAAATGCCCCGAACGAGCCGGGGCTTTTTATCGCAATTCGGATTCCTCGAAACAGTAAGATTAAGTAGAGCACTACAATAATAAATCCTCCAAGAAATCCAAACTCTTCGATAATAATTGCAAAAATGAAGTCGGAATAGGGGTGAGGAAGAAAATTTCGCTGTGTTGACTTTCCTGGTCCTTTCCCAAAAGGATATCCGCTGGCAATAGCAATTTTAGACTGATCGGCTTGGTAATTTGCTTCGGGGTCTGATTCGCTTACGAAATTATCAATTCTGTTTTTCCATGTTCCAACGCGTCCGCTATCGGGACTGTTCGCTACAATGGTAACAAAGACGATAAAGAGCAAGGTCATAACAGCTGTGATTTTTGCCAAATCTACTATTTTTGCTCTGCCTACAAACAGCATTACCATGCACGTAACGCCCAATAGAGCGGCTGTTGAAAAGTTTGCTGGAAGTATCAATCCAATAACTGGAATAATCCAGTAAAATACTTTAATAAATCCAGTTTTAAAGTCGGTAATGGTTTCTTGATTTTTAGTCAGATAAAAAGCCAAAAAGATTACGGTTGCTAGTTTTGCAAAATCTGATGTTTGAAACGATATATTAATAACAGGAATGACCATCCAACGACTTGCTTCATTAATTTCCGAGCCGGATGTAAGCGTGAATAGAAGCAACGGAATGGAAACAATCATGAGTAATTTAGCAAATTTTGCATAGAACGTATATTTGAGAAGATGACAAACATAGGTAAAGCTTATTCCAAAAACCATAATAGCAAAATGTCGAATCAAATAATATTCTGTATTTCCAGCTTGTTTACGATAGGCCAAAGCACCCGTGGAGCTGTAAACAGCCATCATGGATATGATGGATAAGGTTATGATAACCACCCATATTACTTTATCGCCTTTTATTCTTGAAAGTATTCGATTCATATTGCAGATTTTTTTATAATTCGGCTATTTGTTTTTTAAACTCAAGTCCTCTTTCTTCATAATTTTCAAATAAGTCGAAACTGGCACAAGCTGGCGACAGAAGTACTACGTCTCCTTTTTCAGCAGCATAGTAGGCTTTTATAACGGCATCCGTCATATTGTGCGTTTCGATAATTTTAGGAATAACTCCATGAAAAGTGCGGATTAATTTTTCGTTGTCAACACCCATGCATATTAATGCTTTGACTTTGTTTTTTGCCAACTCTATTAACGCACTGTAATCGTTGCCTTTGTCTACTCCACCTGCAATCCAAACAACAGGTTTGGTCATAGATTCCAGACCATACCAAGTAGAGTTTACATTGGTTGCTTTCGAGTCATTGATAAATTTTACGCCTCTGATGGAAGCTACATGTTCCAAGCGATGCTCAACACCTTCAAAATCAGCCAAACTTTCACGAATCTTAGCTTTTCTAACATCTACCAGTTTAGAACCGACCGATGCTGCCATTGAGTTTTGTAATATGTGTTTTCCTTGTAGTGCAAGTTTTTCGATGCTCATAGTGCTTTTTTTAGAATTAATTTTAATAATCATTTTTTTGTTTTCAATCCATGCTCCATCTCCTTCAAAGCTAGTTTCCAGAGAATAGGGGATGCATTTACTTTTTATATTTGTAGTTGCAATTGCGTTTCGCAAGACGGGGTCGTCATAGTAGTAAATGAGATAATCATTTTCCGTCTGATTTTGTGTAATTCGGAGTTTAGAAGCGATGTAGTTTTCCATGTTTCCATGTCGGTCGAGATGATCGGGAGTAATGTTGGTAATAATGGCGATGTTCGCTCTGAATTCGTACATGTTTTCAAGTTGAAAACTGCTCAATTCCAGTATGTTGTATTTAAAGTTTTGCTCTGTTAATGCCATTGCAAAACTATTTCCCAAATTTCCACCTACAAAAACAGAGGTATACTCTTTTTTCAGCATTTGACCTAAAAGAACCGTTGTGGTTGTTTTTCCGTTGCTGCCAGTAATTCCAATATTGATTCCATTGTTGTATCGATCGGCAAATTCAATCTCCGAAATGATGGGAATGTTTTTCGAACGACACTGTTTTATAATATTTGCTGTTTCTGGAATTCCGGGGCTTTTAATAATGAGTTTTGTTTTCAGGATGACAGATTGAGTGTGTTTTCCCTCTTCAAAAGCAATTGCATGATGTAAAAGAACGTCTTTGTATTTTTGTTTGATGTTTCCGGCATCGGAAACCCATGTTTTAAATCCTTTGTTTTTTGCCAAAACGGCTGCTCCAATTCCGCTTTCAGCTGCTCCTAAAACAGCTATTTCGAAATTCATTTTTATCTTGTTTTAAGTGTTACAATAGTAACAATAGCCAGCATAATTCCTACAATAAGGAATCGCATTACGATTTTTGATTCATGATAATTTTTTTTCTGAAAATGATGATGTAAGGGCGACATTAAAAACACCCTTCTTCCTTCTCCATATTTTTGTTTTGTATATTTAAACCATCCTACCTGTATCATCACTGATAAAGTTTGGGCTAAAAACACCCCGCACAGAATTGGTATGAGCAGTTCTTTGCGAATGATGATGGCAAAAACAGCAATAATCCCACCGATGGTTAAACTTCCAGTATCTCCCATAAAAATTTGGGCTGGATAGGTGTTGTACCATAAAAAACCGATGCAAGCTCCAACAAAAGCACTGATGAAAATAACCAGTTCTCCTGTCAAAGGAATATACATTATATTAAGGTAGTTTGCAAAAACAGTATTGCCCGAAACATACGCCAGAATTCCCAGTGTGGCGCCAATTATGGCCGAAGTTCCTGTGGCCAAGCCATCTATTCCGTCGGTTAGATTTGCTCCATTGGAAACGGCTGTAATGATAAAAATAACAACAGGAATAAAAATTAAAAACCCCCATTTTGAGAATCCTTCTCCTAAAAACTTTAAGGCATTAGAATAGTTTAATTCGTTGTTTTTAAAGAAGGGAATGGTTGTTTTTGTGGATTTTACAGTTTTGGAATAGTATGGCGATGAGGTTGTTTTGTGACTTTCAACCGTAAACATGTTTTCGGTTTCAACGTATTGGTTTTTGCTTATTTTTTCTTGTATTACAATGTCGGGATGAAAAAACATTACTGCACCCACAATAATTCCAAGAATAAATTGACCGATGATTTTAAATTTTCCCGATAAACCTTTTTTGTCTTTTTTGAAAACTTTAATGTAATCATCAACAAACCCTATAGCACCTAGCCAAAGAGTTGTAAAAATCATCAGAAGAATATAAATATTGTCGAGTTTAGCAAATAGTAGTACTGGGATCAATATAGCAGCAATAATTATAAGACCGCCCATGGTAGGCGTTCCGGCTTTTTGCATTTGACCTTCGAGTCCCAAATCGCGAATGGATTCGCCCACTTGTTTTTTGCGTAAAAAATTGATGATGCCTTTACCAATGATAATGGTAATTATCAATGATGTAATTGCGGCAGCAGCAGCTCTAAATGAAATATATTGGAAAACTCCCGTTCCGGGAATGTCCATATATTCGTGAATCCATTTAAATAAGTAATACAACATCTTATTATATTTTTGTCAGTATTTTTAATAATTCTTCTTTATCGTCAAAATGGTGTTTTACACCTTTAATTTCTTGGTATTTTTCGTGTCCTTTTCCGGCCACCAAAATCACATCCGATTTTTGAGCCAACATACACGCTGTTTTTATTGCTTCGCGGCGTTGTTCAATCATCAAGCATTGTTTGCTTGAGTGCGATGGAATTCCCTTTTCCATTTGTTTCAAAATTTCGTTTGGATCTTCAAAACGAGGATTGTCGGAAGTGAGAATAATAATATTGCTAAATTCGTGTGCAATATGTGCCATGATGGGTCTTTTTTCTGCATCTCTATTTCCGCCACAGCCTACAACGGTAATTATTTTTTCGTTTCCAGTTCTGATTTCAGAGATGGTTTTTAGTACGTTTTCTAATGCATCTGGAGTGTGCGCATAATCTACAATGGCAATAATTTCTTTTGGATTTGGAAGATATTCGAATCTGCCTTCAGCGGCTTTCAAACTGCTTAGTTTTTCGAGTATTTCAAAAGAGTCGAAACCCAGCAAGCGGGCTGTTGCATAAACTCCCAATAAATTATAGGCATTAAATTCTCCCACTATTTCAAACCAAATTTCTTGCTCATCAATAAACAGATGCAAGCCTTCAAAAGAGTTTTCGATGAGTTTGCATTTGAAGTCGGCAATGGTTTTTAGGCTGTACGTAAATTTGTGAGCTTGAGTGTTTTGCAACATTACATTTCCATTTTTATCATCGATGTTTGTGAGGGCAAATGCATCAGTTGGAAGATGGTCGAAAAATGATTTTTTTGCCTTTAAATAGGCCTCAAAAGTTTTATGATAATCGATATGGTCGTGCGTTAAATTGCTAAAAACAGCTCCTTTAAAGCGAAGTCCAGCTGTTCTGTTTTGGCTTAGTGCGTGTGAACTCACTTCTATAAAACAGTATTCGCAGCCTTCGTCTACCATTTCTCTGAGTATTTTGTTCAGGGCAATCGCGTCTGGAGTGGTATGAGTTGATGGTATAACGGTGTCGTTTATTTTGTTTTCAACCGTAGAGAGCATTCCACAAGGGATGTTCATGGCACGAAATAAATTATGCAGTAACGAAACACTTGTTGTTTTTCCATTTGTTCCTGTAATGCCTACAAGCGACAATTCTTCGGAGGGATTGTTATAAAAGGAAGAGGCAATATATCCCAAACTTTCTGATGCATTTTTTACCTGAACGTATGTGATTTCGGGCAATATGTTTTTGGGAAGTGTTTCGCAAATAATTGCAATTGCACCCAATGAAATGCTTTGGTTGATAAATTCATGTCCGTCGTGCAAGCTGCCTTTTTGAGCAATATACAAGCTCTTGTCTGTGGCTTGACGTGAATCAAAACAGATGGAAGATATCCCAACATTCTCATTTCCAAGAATGGTGATGGTTTTTATGTTTTCTAAAAGTTCGTTCAGTTTTATCTTCATCCCTTTTATTTTTTATTCATTTTTGTTTATTGCGTTTCCTGATGTCTTCTTTAAGATGTAATCAATCGAATCTTGAATGGCCGATATGTAGGTAGAATCCGTTTGAATGTATGTTTGCGTATTGGAAGCGTTGTGGCTTTGCAGTGTCAGAATTACGGTTTGTCCTTTTTTGAGCTCTGTTCCTGGATTTACAGATTGAGAAGAGACTATCCCTTTTCCTTTAATTTGAGCTTTATATCCGCATTTTTCCAAAAGATATACCGCATCTTTTACTCCCATTCCTTTTAGATTTGGAACCATTCCTTTTTTAAATTTTTGGGGAATAAGTCGAACAAAATTCCCGGATGTAGTATTTGCCGAAACCCATTCCGCTTTTTTATTATTTTTGAGTGTTTTATATCGCATGTACGTGTAAATCAATGACAAATCATTTTGATTTCCGGTATTCACAAGAGGTATGTTTTTGATACGAACAGAGTCGGCTTGATATTTAGGAATATCGATTTCGGTAGTGTACACCTTGTTTGCAATTTCACGAAAGACTGGGGCTGCAATTTCGGATCCATAGAATCCTTTTCGTCTGGGGTTGTTGATTACGACAATGCAAGAATATTTTGGTTTATCCGAAGGGAAATAGCCAATAAATGAAGCTTTGTATTCCACTCTTCTGGTTTGGTCTTTTTTGTTTCCATAACCACCCCCCGATCTAGCAATTTGTGCAGTTCCTGTTTTCCCTGCAATTTTGTATACTTCATTGGAGAGTCTTTTGGCTGTTCCGTGTTCAACAACGCCTTCCATACAGGCTCTTGCTTTGTGTGCCGTTGAAGGTTTGCAAATGCGCGCATTCATCACAATAGGCTCGTTTTTCTGAATAATTTCTCCGATATGACGAATTTCTTTTACAAATTGAGGTTTCATCATTTTTCCATTGTTTGCAATGGCATTATAAAAAG
>JAQUGA010000097.1:0-1789 GCA_028684405.1 Bacteroidales bacterium
TTAAATTGCTTGGATATAGCCTGTATGGATTGGTGTTTCCTACCCATGTTGGAGATTGTGCAATCGTTTTGTAAAAAAATAATAATAAAAATGAAAGGAAGATTGTTTTTTTCATTATGTTTGGTAATTATATTAATATTTTGAATATTTAATTTGCAAAAATATAATAAAATTCCTAATATTTACAAACTAACTGTTCATTAACTTTAGTTTAACAAAATAAGTTGGCATCAATTTGTTTAATCATTTGATTGATACCTATTTAATAGAATGTGAAAATTTAAGCTCGTCTTTATTTCCTTTAATCTCCAATTTCTATTTCTGAGTAAAATCTTGCAGCATCCTATTTTTAATCTTGTTATTGTATTTTTTTTTGAGAATATAATTGCGTTTACTGGCTAGATATGAACTTCTTCTGGTGCCTCCTTGGTAAAAACGAATAAGTAGATTTATTCCGCCAAAATAAGCCGTAAGATAATAGGTTTCGTATACTGCATATGCCGAAACAGATAACAACAAAGCATGCAAGGTGAAATTTGCAATGCCTTCGACGTAATATCCTGAATAACATTGTCCGAGTCCAGGAATAATAGCCGACATTGTTTCTGCTTTTGAAGGGTTTTTGAATCTAGGTCGGTTTTTTTCATAATAGAGAAGACCCATTTCTTTTTGCAAATCATCTTTTCCTTTATTTGATATTTCGAGTTGATTTGATAATACAATGGCACTTTCAAATCCCTTGTCATACTCTTCTAATTCATTATAAGCTAGTGTTATAAGTAGTTGGTTGAGTTGGAGGTATAAATTGTTTGAAAAATCAGAATGCAAACTTTGATTTGCATAAGCAATGCATTGTTGGTAGTTGTGATTTAAAAAGGAAGCCAGCCCTAATTCGTAGTAAACAGCCGTTTTTAAGGAATCAGATAAGCTACCGAAGCTGAGTCGTTCCAGCGTATAAATGACTTCATTATACTGTTCTGTTGCTTTGTAGATTTCTGCTTTTTGAATGGTGTAATGAGAGATAGAATCGGAAATAGTAGAGAAAAATATTTTCCGCTCCAAATCAATTAATGTTTCCATTGTTGATTCGAAACCAATTTTTTCTTTCGCTAAAGTGTCTGTTTGACAATATCCACTATTCGTAAATAACCCGAATAGGAATACGCAAATTAATAAGTACCTGTTCTTGAACATATTGATTGTATTCGTCTCTAATCAGTTTCACGCTTAGGGCACTTCCCCAGATATTTCCAATATAAAAAGTGGTAAAAATAGATCCAAAAAAGATTGTTTTCGGGTCATTCCAACCGTCTTTTCTGAAATTTTCATAGGTCACAAGAGCCATTCCGGCAGTCATTAAAAAGGCTGAAACACCTTCGCCCAGACGTCCGGCATATATTTTCCCGCTGCCAGGAATAATGGCGGAAAGAAGCCCGGCAGTAAACATTGATTTCTTTTTTTGATGATTCCAATCTTCTAATAAATTCTTCAGATTTTCTTGTTGCTCTGCCACCGGATACCACTGATAATTAAATTCTTGAATGGCAATATTTGCCTCTTTTTTATCATTTTTCATCATCGCAATACCAACTTTGTTGAGGTGATAGAGTTGCAAAAAATGGGTGTCGGGAAGAGAAAGTTTTTCGAGATTATTTTCTGCCTGGGCAAAATCGGAAAGATATGAATGGCTTATGCTTTGATAAAAAAGAGCTTCGTTGTATTTGAAATCGGTGGGTTTTACTTTGTTGAAAGCAAAAATAGCGGGTTGAAAGTCTTTTTGCGAGAAATG
>JAQUGA010000097.1:1889-8664 GCA_028684405.1 Bacteroidales bacterium
GAACAAGAAGGACTGAAAAGACAGGATGAAAATAGTTGCTTTGAAAAGAAACCTTGATAAGCATACATCGCCGAACCTAAAAAAAGGGATATTGGATTGAATTTTACAATGGGATTTTTTGATTTTGGAAGTAAAAACTTTGTTTTTTTGGCTTCGTAATGGTCTTGAATATCAGCGTCCATCGTAATTAGCGATAGGTCTTTTGTCGCATTTTGTGCAAATGCAATGTTTCCAATTAACAGGAAAATAAAAAACTTAGTTATTACGAATGATTTTAGCATTGAGAGGGATTTTTAAATCAAAAATAGGACTTTTAGCTTTATTGCCGTACGTTATATTTGTGAAAATCGTTTGGTTGATAATGGAATCTTTTTTAGAATAAAAATTGATATCGGTAATGGTTTTAGGCAGCTGAATCGGCATTTCATCCAATGTTGTATAACTTGAATAGTATACTTTTCTACTTACAAAATTGTCTTTGTCGTAATATGCCATATAAATGGGTAAGTCATTTCTGTGAACCAATTCTGCTTTTTTAATTGGGTTTTCGGGGTAGTCGTTTTTCCACCATGAAATTTTCAAATCGTCTTTAAATTCAGTGTTCTCTAATGTAAAACCCATATCACGAAGTCCAAAGTCGTTTAGTCGTTTGGCAAAAAAGTAGAACAAAAGAGTTTGGTCTGTTATTTTTGAAGGATCACGGGAAACAAATACTTCATTTTTTTCAGGGTTATAAATTTTGATTTCGCCTTTACTATCGGTAATCACAAAATGTTCAAAAGGATCTTCTTGATGGGTGATTAAAATTCCGCTGTCAAAATGGTAATATATATCGCTGACAATGCTTACTTTTTTGTTGTCTTTTAGCATCCGCACTGTTTGTGTTAAGCTGATTTTTTGCTCCTTGATTTGCCCTACAAAAGCCAAAAGGGGAATGGTAATTAGTAAAAAGACAGTCGGTTTTTTCAGATTCATCATAAAGAAGTTTTGTTTGAAAAATAAATGATAGAATAAGTTTTTAGTATTACAAATGTTATAAAATCATACTATAATGCACAAAAATACAATTTTTAGAGCAATTGTTTTCTAATCTGATTTATTTTACAAAAAAATCATCACCCATTCTCATTTGCAAAGATTAATTTTAATGATTTTAGAGAATTGATTTTTGATTTTATGGACTTATTAGGGTCTTCTTGGGCTGATTTGTTTTTGAAACCAAATAGACTCCAAAACCGATAAAAAGAGCCGCCGAAATTTTGACGAAACTGAAACTTCCCATTCCTAAAAAGTAGGCTGTTATCCCAGCAATTAAGGGTTGTGAATAGATGTATACTCCAACTACGCTCGCTGATACGTTTTTCATGGAGCTGATAATGAATAAGTAAGCCAAAAAAGTAGTGGCAAAAATGACATAAAGTAATGATAACCAGGGTTCTATCGAGTAATTGGCATAAGTGCTAATATCAGTAGTATTGAAAAAGAGGGGAGTCGCAAAAATAAACCCAAACAGAAAAATCCACTTCATCAAGGTATGAGATTTGTATTTGGCGGTTAAAGGTTTTGACAAAACAATGTAGAATGCGTAGGAAATGGCATTGATTAATATAAGTAGATTTCCTATTAAACTGCTTCCTTTGCTGGTTGCCGAAGTTCCTTCGACAACAATAGCAAGGGTTCCGATTCCGGCTAAGGCAATTCCGAGGATTTTAGAAAATGACATTTTTTCTCGATGAATAAAATGAGCAAACAATAAAATAATAACTGGATTTGATATTTGAATAATCGACGCATCAATAGGTGTGGTTAAATTCAAACCTTTGAAAAACATAAATTGGTTTAAGAAAACCCCAAAAAAACCACATGCAATAAGTCTGGCAAAATCTTTTCTGTCGATTTTTTCTGTTTTAAAGAAAAGTCCGTACAGCCAAAATAGGATTAAAGCCCCTCCTATGCGATACAAAACAATGTCATTGGGCAGGAAAAACCGAGGCATAAGTCCTTTGGAAATGACATAATTCAGTCCGAAAATTAAATTTCCGCCAATCAGGGCAGCGTGAGCACTCAGAGTTTTGTTTTTCATTTTACCTTTAGATGCCGGCCCGCTTTAAAAAATGTGCGTTGGTAATATGCTTCGTTCAAGTTGCTGATTATTACTCCTTTTGAGGTTGAAGTATGAACAAATTCATCGTTTTTCAGGTAGATTCCTACGTGCGTAACGCGATCGGCAGAAGTGGTTTTAAAAAACAGAATATCGCCCTCTTTTAGTTCTGATTTGTTGACAAAAAATACATTTTTCTGAATGTCGATGGACGAGCGGTAAAGGTCTATGCCGTATACTTCTTTATAAATACTCATCACCAAACAGGAACAATCGATGCCGGACTTGTTGCAACCTCCGTTTTTATGTGGCGTTCCAAGCCAAAAATTAACGGCTTTGTTTAAAGCATCATTTTCGGCTTTAATCACTTTTGTTTTGCTTGAAGAAGACGTTGGTTTGATTATTTCCTTTTCGGTAGCAGGGCGTTTTGCAATAGGTCTCTTTTTCGGTTTGCAGGCATGAAACGAGCATAAAACAAGGCTAATAATTAATAAAAATGAAAATATTTTTCTCACTTTATTCTAAATTATTCTTGTTTATCGTAATCTTTCTTTTGAATCAAATTACCTGCTTCATCAAAGATTTCCCATATACCCACCTCTTTTCCCATTTTGTATTGTCCTTGAAAAAAGATATTTCCGTTTTCGTGCCACACTCTTTTTTCACCGTCTTCGATTCCATTAATATAATATCCTTCGCTCCATTTGTTGCCATTTTCAAACCAAGCAATCCAATGTCCGTCGCGCTTTTCTTCTTTAAAGGAACCTTCAATTTTCTTTTTTTCACCAGGCCAATAAATAATTTCTTTTTGCAAAATTTTAGCATCGTCCTTTATGAGGTAATGTTTCTCAATTTCTGGTTTGCCGTCAGGATATGTTTTTTCAACAACTTTTTCAATTTTTGGTCCGCAGGATTGTAGAAACAGAGCGGAAATCAATAAAAATGAGCTTAGAAATCGTAGCATATTTATTTGGTTTTTAATGATTTTTCATATTCTTCATTGAGTCCGGTAATGATGTCGGTGGTGATATCGTATTTTTCGTTGGCAACCAAAATGCCACCGCCTTTGGTATATCCCAAAATATAATCAGCATTGTATTTTTTGTTGTATCGTTTGGCAAAGTTAATTACGGAATCTGTAATTTGTAGTTGCATTTGATACTCTAGTGCCATAATATCGTTTGAATATCGTTCGCCAAGAGCCACAATCTCATCTCGTTCTTTCATCAGTTTTCGTTCCGCGTCTTGACTTTGTTCAAAGGTGATACGATTGTTTTGAACATTGCTTTGGAAGTTGGTGAGCTTTGTTTGAAACGTTTGTTGTTTGCTCATTACTTCCGATTCCATTTTTTCTTTTTTTACGATCAACTCATCTTTTAGTTGTTCCACTAATTTGTAATTTCCAAATACAGAATCGGTGTTTAAAAAAGCAATATTCATTCCTACATTTTCCGAAAATGCCACTTTTGTTTCATTATTTTTATTTCCAAAAGGATTGATAATCATCACCATTAGGACAATAAATAAAACAATGTTTACATAAAAATTCAGGGTTGAAAATAAACTTTTTTTATCTTTTTCTATCGAAGTGTTATTTGATTGATTTACAATCTCATTGGTTTCTTCAACTGTATTTTTTTGATCTTCGGTATTTTCCAAATTATTTTCCATGGTTTTTTAAATATATGATTATTAATTTGCTAATTCGGAGAAAAATTTAATCCGAACGAGTCTGATCTCTTCTTCTGTATATTCATCTTCACCCAAATCTTGCAGGGCTTTGTCTACGGAATCGGTTTCGGCTTTGCGGAAATATTCATAAACTTCTTCTACATGATAAGGATCGATATATTCCTCTATATAATAATTTAAGTCAATCTTTGTCCCAGATGAAACAATGCTTTCTATCTCATTGACAAGTTCGTCTATGCTGAGGTTTTTTGATTGTGCAATGTCTTCCAGAGCTAATTTCCGGTCAATACTTTGAATGATAAAAACCTTTAGCGCCGACTTATTAATAACGGATTTTACGATTAAATCTTGAGGTCTTTCAATTTCGTTTTCTTCAACGTGTTTTTTGATAAGACTTAAAAAAGGAGTTGCATATTTGTGTGCTTTTCCCTGACCAACTCCAATAATTTGTGTCATCTCCTCCATGGTGGTTGGATATTGAATGCACATATCCTCGAGCGAAGTGTCTTGGAAAATCACAAAAGGAGGAAGTTTCTCTTTCTTCGAAATTGTTTTTCTAAGGTCTTTCAATAATGAAAAGAGCACTTTATCAACGGCACCACCTTTGTGTCCTCCACCAGCGATGTCTTCAATAATTTCATCATCATCGTCCGAATCTTCTTTTTTTTCTTGAACTAACATAATAGGATAACTTTTTTTCAAAAATCTTTCACCTTTGGCTGTAAGCTTCAGAACACCATAATTTTCAATGTCTTTGCTAATTAACTCTTCAATAAGGGCATGGCGGAATGCGCCCGTCCAAAAACGTTCGTCAAACTCTTGTCCTTCTCCAAACAATTTCAAATCGTTGTGTTTGTATTGTTTTATGGTTGGAGTAAGTTTTCCAGTCATAATATGAATCAAATGTTTCTCTTTAAATTGCTGTTTGGTGTCTTTAACAAGCTCTACAGCCATTTGTACGAATTCTTGACCATCTATTTTTTGTTTTGGATGCAAGCAGTTGTCGCAGTTTCCACAATTTGTTTCGTGATATGTTTCGCCAAAATAATGGAGCAAAAGAACACGTCGACACACTGGAGATTCAGCATAAGCAATGGTTTCCGAAAGAAGTTGTTTGGTAATTTCTTGTTCGTTTACGCTTTTGTTTTTCAAAAACTTTTCAATTTTTGCAACGTCTTCATATTCATAAAATGAAACGCACAAACCTTCGCCGTCGTCTCTGCCCGCTCTGCCCGTTTCTTGATAATATCCTTCCAAGCTTTTGGGCATGTCGTAGTGAATAACAAAACGAACATCTGGTTTGTCGATGCCCATACCGAAAGCAATCGTAGCAACAATAATATCGGTTTCTTCCATCAAAAACATATCTTGGCTTCTGATTCTTGTTGCTGAATCTAATCCAGCGTGATAAGGAAGTGCTTTAATGTTATTTAGCTGTAGTGTTTCGGCTAACTCTTCAACCTGTTTGCGGCTCATGCAATATATTATACCCGATTTTCCAGAGTTATTGCGGATAAATTTTACGATTTCACGCTCTACATCCTCTTTGTGTTTAGGTTTTGGACGTACTTCATAATATAAATTGGGTCGGTTAAATGAGCTTTTAAAAGATACGGCATCCATCATTGATAAGTTTTTCTGGATGTCGTGTTGTACTTTTGGGGTTGCTGTTGCCGTGAGTGCCATGATGGGAACATCTTGTCCGATGCCTTCTACAATAGGACGAATTCTGCGGTATTCTGGACGGAAATCGTGTCCCCATTCAGAAATACAATGTGCTTCGTCGATGGCGTAAAAGGAAATCTCAATTTCCTTAAAAAATGCAATGTTTTCTTCTTTGGTTAATGTTTCAGGAGCAACGTACAACAACTTGGTTTTTTTGTTTATAATATCGAGTTTTACCTGTTTTATTTCGCTTTTATTGAGGGAAGAGTTTAACACATGAGCAATTCCCTCCTCCGAACCATAATTGCGCAATGCATCAACTTGATTTTTCATTAGGGCAATTAGTGGAGATATGATTATAGCGGTACCGCTTAGCATTAATGCAGGAAGTTGATAGCACAACGACTTTCCTCCACCGGTGGGCATAATTACAAAAGTATCCTTCCCATCAAGTAAAGTTAAAATAATCTCTTCTTGGGTCCCCTTAAAGTTTTTGAAGCCAAAAAACTTTTGGAGCATCTGATGTAATTCTTTCGAATTAAATTTTGTCATACTACTTTTTTATAAATCAAACAGAATAAATGATTATTCTAAAATTAATACTATTTTTTGAATTGTCAAGTGTTTTGCAAATGTTTTTTTCAAAATAGATGCAAATGTAATACTATTTATAGGTCTTGTTCAAGCTTATACTATCTAATGTTTTGTTAATCTTTGAGTAAAAAACAGTGTAAAAACACCGAGAGTCTACCAATCATCTTTTACTACTTCTTTTGGCTCCATTCCTTCTTTGAGGGAAACAATAATTTCTTTAATTTGTTCGTCTACTTCTCTTAAATTGTCGAAGCGAGCAGGAAACCACTCTTTTTTGGTCTGGTCAAGCCAGGGTTCAATGGGTTGAAAAGCCTGAGCTTTAAGTGAAAAGCGAGTAAATGTATATCGATATCTTCCATCTTTCAATTCCATTGTGAGATTGTAGTTTACCAAACCCGACATTATTTTTGTGCCGTCTTTGGCTGTGCCATAAATTTTAACTCTGGATGAAACTTCAACAAGACCAGATTCTTCTTCTGCATTTTTAATAACACTGCTTGTTTTGTAATGCGATTGAACCCATTCAGTGAAGCGGGCAAACAGTTCAGCTTTAGTTCCTTTAACTTCAACTACTTCTCTATACGTGATTTGCATGCTTGTCGAATCCATTGGCATTTGAGGTGCTTCTGGCTCTTTTTTGCTTCGTTGTGCAAACAAATTGCTTTGCAAGGCCAAAAAAAGACTTATTGTAATGATTGTTTTTAATGTTCTCATGAGTTTTTT
>JAQUGA010000098.1:0-326 GCA_028684405.1 Bacteroidales bacterium
CTCTATATTAAACAATTATTATCAGCTTTATTACCAGATGAGTCAGATTACAAATTCCAGAAAAACAAGGATTAAGACAATCATTTAGAATTCTTCTTCAGTAACTTTTTGTGCTGTCAGATTACAAATTCCAGAAAAACAAGGATTAAGACACACCTCAAGTACAACATAAGACCCTTTTTTTAGGTCTGTCAGAATGCAAATTCCAGAATAATCCCGATTAAGAAAATGTCACATTCACTTTCGCTCATTGTGATTTACTAAATCGGGATTCTATTTCGTATGATTTTTTTGCTTCGCCAAAAATCTACGAAATTTGGAACAAG
>JAQUGA010000098.1:426-8588 GCA_028684405.1 Bacteroidales bacterium
GATGAAGACTTAAAAGAGTTTTTTGAAACCTGATTTTAATCATCATTAATTTAGTTTTGAGTCTTTGATAAGACTTAAAAAAGTTGTGGCTTGTTTAGAATGTTCGAGAACGAGGCATGTGAGCCTTGAAAATAATGAGTTTACTCATGTAAATGAGTTTTTTGAAAGGCGAACAAAACGAAGTTATCGGGCATTATAAAGGGCCACTCAAATTCCAGAATAATCCTGATTAAGAAAATGTCACATTCACTTTCGCTCATTGTAATTTTCTAAATCGGGATTCTATTTCGTACGATTTTCTTGCTTCGCCAAAAATCTACGAAATTTGGAACAAGGATGAAGACTTAAAAGAGTTTTTTGAAACCTGATTTTAATCATCATTAATTTAGTTTTGAGTCTTTGATAAGACTTAAAAAAGTTGTGGCTTGTTTAGAATGTTCGAGAACGAGGCATGTGAGCCTTTAAAATAATGAGTTTACTCATGTAAATGAGTTTTTTGAAAGGCGAACAAAACGAAGTTATCGGGCATTATAAAGGGCCACTCAAATTCCAGAATAATCCCGATTAAGAAAATGTCACATTCACTTTCGCTCATTGTGATTTTCTAAATCGGGATTCTATTTCGTAAGTTTTTTTGCTTGTGAAGATAGGCTTCACAGGTGCATTCTACCTTTGTTGTGGTATTTGTTTTGTGCATTGCCGGCGTGTTCCGAAAAGCCAATAGAGTAGGATTAAAAAAATGAATATGAAAAAATTATTATCCTTTGCAACTTGCCTGCTTGTTTCAAGCTTTATTTGGTCTCAAGATGTATTAACACTTCATAATGGGGAAGAGGTAAACGTAAAAGTAGTGGAAATTTCTGCTACCGAATTGAAGTATAAAAAGTTTGAAAATGTGGATGGTCCCATATATTCAATGGGACTGAAAAATGTTTTTATGATCGTTTATGAAAATGGAACGAAAGATATTTTTAACTCTTCAAAAATTCTAGACGTTGATGCCCCCGAAGATAGCTTCGATTCTTTTTCGAGAGGACAAAATGATGCAAGAGTTTTTTATAAATCGTACAAGGCTGCTACTACAAGCACCTTGCTCACAACTATCTTGTTTTCCCCATTAGTAGGCTTAATTCCTGCTGTTGCTTGTTCTCTAACTCCTCCCTCCGAAGATAATCTTGACTATCCAAATTATGAGAAGATGAAAAATGTTGATTATAGACAGGGATATAAAACAAAAGCACATAAGATTAAATCTTCAAAAGTCTGGATGAATTGGGGAATTGGTTTTGGAGTTAATGTGGCTGTATTGCTTTTGTTGCTCTAATAGCTTAATGTTTGTTCAAAAATGCCAAGTTTTTTATTAACTTGGCGTTTTCTTGCATTATTATGCTTAATTCAAAGGAGTGTTAGGTTATAGAAAGATTATTAATTTTGAAAAACTATTAAAATAAAATCTCTCAATATATATTTAGAGCCTGATAATCCAACTTTAGAAATAACAATTAACTCTTGCAAATTACCAAAAAATAACATGACCCAACGAGAAGCTTTTTTTTATTATTTTAAAAAGATGGACATTTCAAACATAGAATTGATTCTTACTAATTATATGTTTTTCGGTGGAATATCAAAAGAAATGTTTGTCGAAAAACTAAACGCTACCTTTGAACTTAATCTCAAGTTGGGGAAGCAGATTGATTGTGTTTTTGATAGTCGTAATCCAAACTTTTTTTTCTTTAATGAGGGAAATAGGCTTGCTCGAATGAAGATTTTGGATAATTCTGGTAAAATCACTGGTTTTTGTCTAGATGATTATAATTATTTTTTTAATGCAATTTTTGTTAATTATGTTGACGAAAAGCTGGGATTTGTTATGCCCATGAGCTTTGTCAAACTTCAGATAGAATGTGAACATGCTTGTATAGAATTTGAAGAACAAAAACACATCACTAAGTTGTTTCTATTCAGCTGGTTGTATGAATACCAACGGAATTATAGAGAGTGCTGTGAATTAAGTAAAGTAAATCAAGGTTTGCTTTATAAACATTTGAGCGACTTCCTGATTCGTTATTATGAAATGAAAAATTTAAGTCATTTTATTTCACTTTATAAGGAGGTGAAAGAAGCCTTGATTGATTTTGAAAATAGAAGCTCGGATAGAATTTGGTTGGAAGAGAATTATCGTTTTAGGATTCGCATTTCGTCTTGTATTAACTATTGTTCTGGGTACATAAAGGAAAATTCAGTTATAAAATATCTAGATTTCTCAATCAAAATAAAAGAGATAGATTTGATTTATGATTTTTTAGAGAAGTTTGATGGATTAAATAAATATGAAAAAATAGATGATATTTTTTAAACGCTTATGAATCAAAAAGAAACGTTTTTACATTTTTTTAAAAATATGGATATTGTTATGCTAGAGAATATTCTAACCGATGATATTTATTATTGTGGTATCTCGAAAAAAATGTTTATTGCTAAGTTGTCTGAAGTTTTTTTACGAAATCTAAAAAAAGGCAGAAAGAAATGTGAAATTAAAAAAGATGCTCTAAATACAAATATATTGTTGTATCAAGATGGAAATAAGACGGGGAAGTTATTTATAGCAGATTTTGAAGGCAAAATCACAGGATTTATTAATGAAAATAATCTTTTTGATGGATATCGTCTGTTTCAAGTTTATGCTGATGAACAAGAGGGTTATTGTTTAACGCATGAAGATAAAGCAATAATAAGGAAAACAGAGCAGGCTCTTTCAGAATTCGAATCCAATCAACCTATTCAATTCAACTTCTTAGATGAATGGTTAGACAAATATGTGAAAAATGACGAAGATGAGGGTTATAGATTTGAGCAATATCCATTAAAAAAAGTTTGTATTTTTGAAGAAATATATGACGAATTGTTAGATTTGTATTTTTTGATTGATAAATCAGCTGTTGCAAAAGACGTTTTATCCGATCGAAAATGCAGTGAAGTGGATATACATTGGTATTATAGAAATATTGATAAAGTTAGAGATTTATCCAGACATATAGATACATATTCGAAAGTTGTTTGTGATAATGAGTTTTTTTTCGTGTATCAAGAGTTCAAGTTTCAAATACAAGAATTTTTTATTCTTCGTGAGGTGTATGAATTAATTGCTGAGGTTGAGTATAAATTCTCTCTGAATGCAATTAATTAAGAGGGATTTTAAGATTGGAAGTCTAGGATAATGTATTTTGCTTTTCCTCTTTGCCCATTCATTGTAAAAAACAATCCTCCATTTATTGAACTATCCAAACAGAAAAATGCTTTTTAATCACTGTTGTCCGATATAAATCGTATTATCTTGTGTAAAACTCAGTATAATAAGCGAATATGTATTATCCCAAAAGTACAAGCTTGATTTTAAATTATTAATAACTATTGCTATTCCGCAATTTATTTCCCCTCCATAAAGGGTGTAAATTGCTGAAAATCAATCCATCCTGGACATTGAGCGGGGTCGAAATGTAGGATTGAGGAAAAAAATGATAGAGGCAATTTACGCCAAAACAATACTTTCTTATTTTATCGGACAATGATGTTTTTTTAATGTTGTAGTTTTACAACTTTTTTTCGGGTTTCTTTCTTTGTGTCAAATAAACTCCGCCAATTGCGATAATCATTCCAAATATTTTGAAAAAAGTAAACTGTTCTCCCAGAATGATAAAAGCGCCAATGGCTGTGAAAATAGGGATGAGGTTGGTGAAGACATTGGCTTTTGCAATTCCGATTTTTCCAATCGAATAGATGAAGAAAATAAATGCTAAGGATGAGCCAAAAACAGCGAGCATAAACAAGCTAGAAACGAGTTCGAAGTTGGGTTTTGTTTGGATTACGCAATCTAAATCGAAAAGCAGAAACAGAGGTAAAAACAA
Organism: Bacteroidales bacterium; assembly: GCA_028684405.1. Taxonomy (GTDB): domain Bacteria; phylum Bacteroidota; class Bacteroidia; order Bacteroidales; family WCHB1-69; genus JAQUGA01. The sequence goes on from JAQUGA010000098.1 coordinate 4,335, forward strand.
GAAAAAACCAATTAAATTTTGAACAAAAATGATGAAAACGGGATGGTATTCTCGACTGGTATTTTTTATTAAAATGGTGTAACCGATGGTCGAAAAAACAGCCAAAAGGAGTAGTAAAATCCCAGCTGGGTCGGCAGTAACTCCAAAATCCTTATTAATGAGCATTATTAGTACGCCAATAAATGATATGAATATCCCGAATAAATTGGCTCTTGTTAGCCGTTCTTTAAAATAGTAGTATCCGGCGATAGCAGTAAAAACAGGAATCGTGGATATAATGACGGATGTAATGCTAGCGTCTACTCTTTGCAAGCCAAAACTCTCTCCAATAAAATATAAAAATGGTTCAAAAAAAGCAATCATAAAAAACAATCTCATCTTCCCTTTGGGATAGACCAAATGTTCTCGAAAAAATAGTAAAAGGATGAAAAATAATAAAACCGCCGAGATGAGAAGGCGTATTGTAATCGTGGCTATGGGGTTGTAGTATTCAAAAACAATTTTCGACCAAATAAAAGTAAGTCCCCAAAAGAGCATTGCAAGAACTGCAAAACTGTATACTAAGATCGAATTATAAGAGCTTTTGTTTGTCATAAGATTTCAAAAATCGAGCAAAAGTACATATTAATATAAGCCGAAAATTTGACTATCGTTTCTTTAACAATAATCTAACTTTCAGCTTCTAAGATCAATACAGAATTATTGAATTAAGCTATTTTACTTGAATTTTGAAAACAAAAGCGACTTACAGATACTAGCTTTTAAGGTAATCCTCCATCAACCTCTGAACATACTTTCCTAAAATATCAAATTCAATATTGATAAGGGTTCCTGGTTTGAAATTACGGAAATTGGTTACATTATAAGTGTAGGGGATAATCGCTACTGAAAAACTGTCATTGGTAGGATCTACCACGGTTAAGCTAACTCCGTTTATACAAACTGAACCTTTGGAAACGGTGAAATTATTAAAACTGGGGTCGTATTTGAATTCAAACCTCCAACTGCCATCTTCTTCAGTAACTTTTGTACAAACCGCTGTTTGATCTACGTGACCTTGAACAATATGGCCATCAAAGCGGCTGTTCATCAACATGCTTCTTTCTAAATTTACATCATAGCCAATTTCCCAAGTGCTCAAATTGGTTTTATCCAAGGTCTCTTGAATGGCGGTGACAACGTAGGTGTTTTTTTCATAATCAACATCTACAATGGTCAAACAAACGCCATCATGAGCGATGCTTTGGTCTATTTTTAACTCATTCGCAAGTTTGGTTTCAATCGTGTAATGAATGTTTGATTGATCTCTTTCAATTTTAACGATTTTTCCGGTTAATTCTACTATTCCTGTAAACATAATTTTTTATCTTAATAAGGTTACACTTCCACTTAATACTCTATGTTTGATACCACCAATGCGGTATTCATAAACGTCGCAAATATAGTAATAAACTCCTTCAGCACAATTTTGTCCTGAAAATTTATCTTTTCCATCCCACATAATATCTGGATTTTCACTGGTGAAAACGACTACGCCCCAGCGATTAAAAATCTTTATTTTGATTTTTTCAACAAAATCATAAGGAAAAGGTCTGAAGTAATCATTCGATCCATCTCCGTTAGGTGTGAAGATATTCGGCAATTCATATGGGTTACATTCTTCCAAATCGATGCATGCAAAGTTGCTCAATGGGCTTCGGTTCCATGCAGAGTCAACTGCAATTACGGCATAACATCCCGCAAGTATATCAAATTGAGTGATTTCGTATGAATTTATTTGATTCGTTGTGGAGTCTAAAATCGAAAACAGTCCATCTCCGCTTGTGTTATAATAAATGTAATATCCCATAATATCGCTCAAACATGAGTCTGCGGGCAAAGTCCACGTTAATGTATTTTTTTCGCAATCGGTGCTTGCTGATAGAATCGGGCGGCAAGGTGGTTCATTGTCGATGGGCGTTGCACAACGTATTTGGGAGAAATTTATCAAAGGCGAAGTGACGCCATCAATGCTGTAGTCGCCAGTACTTCTAACATAATAACAATATTCTTCTCCGTTTTCAAGCGGAAAGTCAGAAAAATTGCGAGCCAATGTCGTTCCAATGGAGTCAAACTCTGTTTCAAAAGGAGATTTACGGAAGATGGAATACGCTTCATTCGTCCAAGGAACATATTCGTTCCATGAAATGGAAATGCGTTGGTCGTTTGCTTGTAGATTAATAAAGACGCTTCCAGCAGGATTGGATGTTCCAATATGAAAATCATTATTGGGAGTTCGGTTGTGCAATTCTACACGATAAAACCAGGCGTGGGAGGATGTGTTTGTATTATCTTCTACAAAAATGGTGTCATTCAGGTTGTTAAATGTAGCGATGGAGGTGTATGTTCCATTTAAAATATTAGATTTTTGAAGAATATACTCATACGGGCCAGGAAATTGAATTGTGTTAATTTCAGTAGGTTTTGACCATGCAATATACATTTTTCCAATTGTGGCATCGGTTTCTATAACGCTCACATTTGTGATAATTGGAACATCTTTTAAAAGCGATGTGCAAACCTCTTCGGAAGCATAACTTTCAGCAAAATCAGGAAATGTAGCGATAACAACATAGCAATATTGATTGCCATAATTGAGCCCTAGTCCATTATTGTTATCAATAATTGTGGTGTCATTTATGGAATTTGTTCCTCCTACATATTGAAAACCAGTATAATTTGGAACGCCTGTTTCACAGTAATCATGCACCCAGCCCGAAGGACCGTTGTGTCGGTACACTTTATATCCGTTGGAATTACTGCATTGATGTTTGTTCCACGAAACGACGATAGAATTGCCAAGCGGTTCCACAATGACATTTTCGGGAGCTGGGGCAATAACAGTAACACGCATCGATTTCATCGACACCAAATTAATGGGTGTCCCGTTGTCTTTGGCTTTGAAATTAAACTGATAAGGCTGTTTCCGAACGTGACTGCAATTGGTATTCCATGTGAGTTGCGATTGTACATACCCAAAACCACTAACCGGTTGTGGAAAAACTGCTGGTGAATTTGCAATATTTAGCGGACCTCCAGTTCCCGTAAGTGTAATTTTATCTCCATCAGAATCAAATGCACTAACGAGTGCATTCAGAGAATTTCCAGCGACAATGCAAGTGTCAGAAAGTGCAGTAATAAGAGGTGGTTGATTGTTGCAAGCACCAATATAAACTTGCATATCTCTGAGTACAGTACCAATTAAAATTCCACTTCGCCACTCTTCAATCAAAATGGCAATATTGTATTCGCCTTGCAAAATCGGACTGTCCCAATATAAATCTCCAGTAATTGGGTCAATGGCAATAGAGCTCGAGGCAAGGGGCAGAGAATAACCGGGAACAACTTCGCCATTTAATCCTAAACAGGAGACCAATTTGTACGATAAACTATCACCATCGGGGTCGTATGCACCGGGATTATGGTAAAAAGGAACATTCACACATCCATTGTCAATAGGCTGATTGAGTAGGACCGGTGAACTGTTTTCCCCCAAAAAGGGATTGATAACTAGAGTGGTCTTTAGATAAAAAGGGATATTTACAGAGTTAGGAATATTTATCACTCCGTAGTTTCGGTTCGGATCTTCCATCGAAACGGTGTATGTTCCCGGGGCAGGAAAAGTGTGATTGGCAATATAAGTGTTTTTAGAAATATCGCCTGGTAAATCAATTTTCTCAATTCTTTGAACGGTCGACATAGAGCCATCTCCCCAAACCATGTCAAGGGTAGGGCGATCGGCCGGACTGGGTGTATAGGTATAAGTAACCAGAGAAAAGCGATAGGTAAGTCCGCTGATGTGTGTATAGGTAATTTCACCCGCTCTCTGATGCGTAGAAAACGCGGCCAGAGATGAAAATAAAAATAATATCAGGATAATTCTTTTCATGAGTAAAATTAGTAACGCAAAAATAAGGTTTTTAGTTGAATTCAACGTGTTCTTTGGGGTAATTGTTCGGTAAATTATACATTATTATTAATGGAAGACTTCGTTTTTACAAATAGAAAGTCGAGCAATATGAGGCAAACGATTCCAGATTGATGAGCAAACAAAAAAAAACGCTCAGCATGCTGAGCGTTTTTTTATCAGTGCGCCGAGCATGGCGAGTATATTTGACGGTTCAAGTCCGTTATGGGGGCTATCAGTTGCCAACCATTAGCTCAAGGCAAGGGTGTCCATCGTGAGGTGGAATCTGAAGGAAGCCGGCGGCAAAA
>JAQUGA010000099.1 GCA_028684405.1 Bacteroidales bacterium
AAGAAGATCCAAATATGGAACGAAACGTCCAAAGAAAAAATAATTTAATTTTTAAAAATTGATTAAACAATGAGAAAATCAAAACCAAAAAAGAGAATTATTCTTCCTGATCCAAAGTTTGGTGACATAACTGTTACAAAATTTGTGAACAACTTAATGCTTCAAGGGAAGAAAAATACAGCTTTTAAAATTTTTTACGACGCTATAGATATCGTTAGTGAAAAAACAAAAGAAGATGGTCTGGAAATATGGCGTAAAGGTTTAGCCAATGTTACTCCTGCAGTCGAAGTTCGCAGTCGCCGTATCGGTGGTGCAACATTCCAAATTCCATCTGAAATTCGTGCAGAAAGAAAACAGTCAATAGGGATGAAAAACCTTATTTCATTCGCTCGTAGACGCCATGAAAAATCAATGTCGATGAAGCTTGCTTCCGAAATTATGGCCGCTTATAAAGAGGAAGGTGCAGCCTATAAAAGAAAAGAAGATATGCACCGTATGGCTGACGCAAACAAAGCTTTCTCCCACTTTAGATTCTAAATTATTTACCCTATACTCATAATACAAATAAAGATAAATGAGCAACGAAATTAAACATACAAGAAATATTGGGATTATGGCTCATATCGACGCCGGTAAAACTACAACCACCGAGCGTATTTTGTATTTTACAGGAAAGAGTTATAAATTAGGTGAGGTTCACGAAGGTACTGCTGTTATGGACTGGATGGCCCAGGAGCAGGAACGTGGAATCACAATTACATCTGCAGCAACAACTGTATATTGGAACTTTCTTAACGAACCCTATAAAATCAACATTATAGATACCCCCGGACACGTTGATTTTACAGTTGAAGTTGAACGTTCGCTTCGTGTACTGGATGGTGCTGTGGCTCTGTTTTGTGCCGTTGGTGGTGTTGAACCACAATCGGAAACGGTTTGGAAACAAGCCAACAAATATGGAGTGCCTAGATTGTGCTTTGTTAACAAAATGGATAGAGCAGGAGCTAATTTTTACAGAGTCCTCGATCAAATCGATTCTCGATTAAATGCAACTCCAATTCCAATTCAATTGCCTATCGGTTCTGAAGATACCTTTATTGGATATGTTGATCTTATTCAAAACAAAGCGTATGAATGGGACAATACCGAACTGGGCGGTGTACTTCACGAAATGGAAATTCCTGAAGATATGCTAGATCAAGTGGCACAGTATCGTTCATTGCTTATTGAAACAGCGGTAGAACAAGATGATGTGTTGTTTGAAAGATATCTTGATGATCCAGATTCAATTACCATTGACGAAATTGAAGAGGCTATCAGAAAAGCAACCATTGCCATTAAGATTTTTCCTGTATTTTGTGGAGCCTCTTTTAAAAACAAAGGAATTCAACGCCTGTTGGATGGTATTATTAAATTTCTACCAAGTCCACTGGAAGTTGAGGCGGTTACAGGTATTAATCCTAAAACTGAAAGCCCCGAAGTTCGTTTAGTTGATGCTAAAGAACCTTTTGCCGCTTTGGCATTTAAAATTGCGACCGATCCATTTGTGGGACGTATCGCCTTTTTTAGAGTTTATTCAGGTCGACTAGAATCAGGTTCCATAGTCTATAATTCAACTACGCAAAAACGCGAAAGAATGGCACGCTTAATTAGAATGCATGCCAACAAGCAAAATCCAATCGAATTTATTGAAGCTGGAGATATTGGCGTTGCCGTAGGTTTTAAAGAAATCAGAACCGGAGATACTTTGTGCGATGAAAAACGCCCTATTATTCTTGAGAATATTGTATTCCCAGAACCAGTAATTTCAATTGCTGTTGAACCCAAAACACAAGACGATATTGATAAGCTGTCAAATGCTTTTCATAAATTATCGGAAGAAGATCCAACCTTTGTTATCAAATATGACGAAGTGATGGGACAAACTATTATTAGTGGAATGGGCGAACTGCATTTGGATATTCTAATTGATCGCCTCAAACGCGAATTTAAAGTTGAATGCAATCACGGAAGTCCTCAGGTTGCTTATAAAGAAGCAATTACTTCAACCGTTGAACACCGAGAAATTTATAAAAAACAATCGGGTGGTAGAGGTAAGTTTGCTGATATTACTTTCGAGATAGCTCCTGTTGATAACAACGTTAAAGGTTTAATCTTTGTTGACAACATCAAAGGTGGAGCATTAACAAAAGAATTTATCGCAGCTGTTCAAAAAGGATTTCAAAAAGCGATGAGTAATGGAGTATTGGCTGGTTATCCGTTGGAAGGATTAAAAGTAACGTTGATGGATGGTAATTTTCACGCTGTTGACTCGGACGCACTTTCGTTCGAAATTTGTGCAAGCATTGCATTTAAAAATGCTTGTAAAAAAGCCAGCAGTGTATTTTTAGAACCTATTATGTCGCTTGAAGTTTCATCACCCGCTGAATTTGTAGGCAATGTTAATGGTGATTTAAATAGACGTAGAGCAGTCATTACGGAAATTGATTCAAATGTGAATGGACAGGTAATTAAAGCGCAAGTTCCACTTTCTTCGATGTTCGGATATGTTACGGCATTACGATCATTGTCGTCGGGAAGAGCAAGCTCCACCATGGAGTTCTCACATTACGCGGTGGTTCCTGAATCAATTAGCGAAACTATAACATCAAAAGGAAAATACATACTATAGTAAAACAAAAAATAATTACAACTGTGAACCAAAGAATAAGAATTAAATTAAAATCGTATGACCATAGCTTGGTCGACAAGTCCGCAGAAAAAATAGTGAAAACTGTAAAAACTGCAGGTGCGATAGTGAGTGGTCCGATACCGCTGCCTACAAACAAAAAGATTTTTACGGTAAACCGTGCAACATTCGTAAACAAGAAATCAAGAGAACAATTTGAATTGTCTTCTTACAAAAGAATTCTTGACATCTATAGCTCAACCCCAAAAACGATTGACGCTTTGATGAAATTAGAATTGCCCAGCGGAGTAGAAGTAGAAATTAAAGTGTGAGGTCAAGTATCTTAAGTTAAATTAGTAAAGTAAAAAAAATGTCAGGACTAATTGGAAAAAAAATCGGAATGACTAGCATTTACGATGCCTCTGGTAAAAACATACCATGCACCGTAATAGAAGCAGGTCCTTGTGTTGTTACACAGGTAAAAACCGTCGCAACTGACAAGTATGAAGCAATTCAACTTGCATTTGATGATAAAAGAGAGAAAAACACAACCAAACCCTTGATTGGACATTTTAAAAAAGCGAACACAACCCCCAAACGTATTGTTATGGAGTTTACTCGTTTTGAAATAGAAAATCGTAAGAAGTTCGGAGAAGTTATTGATGTATCCATCTTTCATGAAGGTGAATATGTTGACATTTCAGGAAAAACTAAGGGAAAAGGCTTCCAAGGCGTTGTTAAACGTCATGGTTTTGGCGGTGTAGGTGGTCAAACTCACGGTCAGCACGACCGTTTAAGAGCTCCCGGTTCATTGGGTGCTTCTTCGTATCCTTCTAGAGTATTCAAAGGAATGAAAATGGCCGGCCAAACCGGTAACAAAAAAGCAATGATGATCAATCTTGAAGTTGTTAAAATTTTCCCTGAGAGTAATATTATTGTAGTTAAAGGTTCTGTACCGGGATCGAATGGTTCATACTTAAAAATTGAGAGATGGAGTTAAAAGTATTTAAATTTGATGGTAGCGAAACAGCCAAAAGCGTATCATTAATGGATGAAATGTTTGCAATTGAACCAAATGATCATGCAATGTGGTTGGATGTAAAACAATTATTGGCAAACCGCAGACAGGGTACCCACTGTACAAAAGAGAAATCTACATTGTCAGGAAGTACTCGTAAAATTAAAAAACAAAAAGGCACAGGCGGTGCTCGTGCCGGCAGTATCAAAAACCCGCTATTCAGAGGTGGTGCTAGAATTTTTGGTCCACAACCAAGACTCTATGGCTTTAAGTTAAATAAAAAAGTAAAACAACTTGCTCGCTATTCTGCTCTTTCATACAAAGCGAAAAATCAAGATTTAATAGTTGTAGAAGATTTTACCTTTGATCAACCAAAAACCAAAAACTACTCCGAATTTTTGAGTAATTTTGATTTAGTTGATAAAAAAACTCTTTTAATTGTTTCTGAATCAAATAAAAACGTATATTTGTCCTCACGAAATTTAAAAGGGTCTAATGTTGTAAGTGTCACTGATATAAATACTTACGATATTATGAATGCTTCTAAGTTAATCTTCTTTGAAAGTTCTTTGGAGAAATTGCAAAATACTCAAGTAAGCGAATAGTAAAAATTATTAACAATAAGTGTAATGAATATTATAATTAAGCCCATCATCACTGAAAAAAGAACCACTGCAAGCGAAAAGCATAATGTATATGGTTTTGTGGTTCACAGAAAGGCAAATAAATATCAAATCGTACAGGCTATAAAAGAGCTTTATGATATTGATGTTGAATCAGTTAATACTCTTATTCAACGCGGAAAAAAATCCGTTAGGAATACTAAAACTGGATTTATCCAAGGCAGTAAAAGCTCTGTTAAAAAAGCTTTTGTAAAATTAAAAGATGGACAAGTAATCGATTTTTATAGCAATATCTAAAAATGGCTTTAAAGAAATATAAACCAGTAACACCCGGACAAAGATTCAAAGTGATTAGTAACTTTGATGAAATAACCACAAATGTACCTGAGAAAAGTTTATTAACTCCAATCAAAAAATCGGGTGGACGAAACAATCAGGGAAAAATGACCATGAGATATCTTGGAGGTGGTCATAAAAAAATGTATCGTATCATTGACTTTAAACGCGACAAGGAAAATATCCCTGGCGTTATTAAAAGTGTAGAGTATGATCCCAACAGATCGGCACGTATTGCCCTTGTTGCATACAAAGATGGTGAAAAAAGATACATTATTGCTCCCCACGGAATTCAAGTAGGACAAGAAGTTTTAGCAGGAAGAGGAATTTCTCCCGATCTTGGAAATACTTTGTACCTTTCCGAAATTCCTTTTGGAACAATTATTCATAACATTGAATTACGTCCTGGACAAGGTGCAAAAATTGCACGTGGTGCAGGTACATACGCTCAATTGTTATCTCGCGACGGAAAATATGCCAATATCAAAATGCCTTCCGGCGAAATTCGTATGATTCTTACCGAATGTAAAGCTACTATCGGTATGGCATCTAACATTGACCATAACTTGAATGTTTCCGGTAAAGCCGGTAGAACACGCTGGCTTGGACGTCGTCCTCGCGTACGTGGTGTAGTTATGAATCCAGTTGATCACCCCATGGGTGGTGGTGAAGGTCGTTCCTCTGGTGGACACCCACGCTCTCGCAAAGGTTTACCTGCTAAAGGTTACAGAACTCGCGATGCGAAGAAAAGTTCGAATAAATATATTGTTGAAAGAAGAAAAACTAAAAGATAAAGGGAGATCAATATGAGCCGTTCATTAAAAAAAGGACCCTACATTTATTACAGACTCGAAAGTCGGGTTTTGCAAGCACAAGAATCCTCGAAAAAAGGAACATTGAAAACATGGTCTCGTGCATCAATGATTACTCCTGACTTTGTAGGTTTAACAATTGCAGTTCATAATGGAAATAAATTTATTCCCGTTTATGTTACTGAAAATATGGTAGGTCACAAGCTAGGTGAATTCGCTTCAACGCGAATGTTTAGAGGCCATGCTGGTAGTAGAGATAAAGGCAAAAAATAAGAAAAATAAAAAAAACAATGGGATCACGTAAACGTATAAGAGCCGAAGAAATAAAAGAGGCAAAAAAGAATATATACATGGCACGATTGGTTGATAATCCAACGTCTCCACGTAAAACACGTCTTTTGGCTGATTTAGTCAGAGGAATGGATGTCGAAAAGGCATTAAATGTGTTAAAATTCAGCCGTAAAGAGTCCGCTCCGAAAATTCATAAATTATTACTTTCTGCCATTTCAAATTGGCAACAGAAAAATGAAGGAGCAAGAATTGAAGACAGTAATTTGTATGTGAAAGAAATTTTTGTCGATGGCGGTCGCATGCTCAAACGCCTTCGTACAGCACCCCAAGGACGCGGTTACAGAATTAGAAAACGCTCCAATCATATTACATTAATTATTGATAGTAAAAACTTATAAAGAATATTTAAATGGGACAAAAAGTAAACCCGATAAGCCTTCGTTTAGGAATTATAAAAGGTTGGGACTCAAATTGGTATGGAGGAAAATCTTTCGAAAGTAAACTTGTTGAAGACAACAAAATCCGTTTGTATTTACAAGCTCGTTTAAGCAAAGCAGGTATATCTAAAATTTATATCGAACGTACTCTAAAACTTGTCACTGTTACCATCAATACTGCTCGCCCTGGTTTAATTATCGGTAAAGGCGGTCAAGAAGTTGACAAACTTAAAGAAGAGTTGAAATCAATTACGAATAAAGAAATACAAATCAATATTTCGGAGATTAAACGCCCCGAATTAGATGCCGTATTGGTGGCTCAGTCTATTGCAAAACAAATTGAAGCCCGTGTTTCTTATCGTAGAGCTATTAAAATGGCAATTGCTTCAACGATGCGTGTTGGTGCTGAAGGTATCAAGGTTTCTGTTTCGGGACGTATTGGTGGAGCTGAAATGGCTCGTACTGAGCACGCCAAAGAAGGCAGAACTCCATTGCACACACTTCGTGCTGATATCGACTATTCCCATGCTGAAGCCCATACTACTTATGGTAGAATTGGGGTAAAAGTGTGGATATGTAAAGGATTAATTTTTGGGAAACCAGATTTGTTTGCTATTGAAGCAAAAGATAACAAATCTCAAGGTCCAAAAAAACCTTTCCAACAAAGAAGAAAAAAGCAATAATTAGTATTTAAAACAATTAAATCAAAATCAAATGTTACAGCCTAAAAAGACGAAATTTAGAAGGCATCAAAAAGGGAAAATGAAAGGTTTTACCAAAAGAGGTAGTGAAATCTCTTTCGGTTCCTTCGCCCTCAAAAGTACAGATGAGTGCTGGATCACCGGACGACAAATTGAAGCTGCTCGTCAGACAATGACTCGTTATATGAAAAGGGAAGGTCAAATATGGATACGCATATTTCCTGATAAACCAATAACCAAAAAACCTGCAGAGGTTCGTATGGGTAAAGGTAAAGGTTCTCCAGAATATTTCGTAGCCAGAGTTAGTCCAGGAAGAATCCTATTCGAGGCAGACGGCGTTTCTCTAGCAGTAGCTAAAGAAGCTATGCGTCTAGCTGCTCAAAAATTACCGGTTCTTACAAAATTTGTAGTTAGAAGAGATTACCAAGAAGAATCAATTTAAGCAAAAATGAAACAAAGTGTAATAATAGAACTATCCAATGCCGAACTTATAGAAAGGCTTGATGAAAAGAAGAAACAGCTCGTAAAATTGAAAATCAATCACGCTGTTTCCCCATTAGACAATCCTTTAATTATAAAGGAATATCGTAAAACAGTTGCCCGAATTAAAACGGAAATTCGCAAACGCGAATTAAACGAAGCTAAAAAGGCAGAATAAAACAAAAAAAACTACTATGGAAGAACGTAATTTAAGAAAAGTTAGAGACGGTGTAGTCATTAGCAATAAAATGCAAAAAACTATTGTCATTAGAGTCGACCGTAAATTGAAGCACCCTAAATATGGTAAATTCCTAAAAAAATCTACCAAATATTATGCTCATGATGAGAATGATGAATGTAACATTGGCGATACCGTCACGATTATGGAAACCAGACCTTTGAGTAAAAACAAACGCTGGAGATTAGTTGAAATTTTAGAAAGGGCTAAGTAATTATGGTACAACAAGAATCAAGACTAAAAGTTGCCGATAATAGCGGAGCAAAAGAAGTTCTTTGCATCCGTGTTCTGGGAGGAACTAAAAAACGTTATGCATCGATAGGTGACAAAATTATTGTTACGGTTAAAGATGCTATCCCAGCTGGTAATATAAAAAAAGGAACTGTAACTAAAGCTGTCGTTGTTAGAACAAAAAAAGAGATCCGTCGTGCTGATGGTTCTTATATACGTTTTGACGACAATGCATGTGTTTTACTCACAGCTACTGAGGAAATCAGAGGTACTCGTATTTTTGGCCCCGTTGCTCGTGAGTTGCGTGAAAAACAATTTATGAAAATAATCTCATTAGCACCCGAAGTGCTGTAATTAATAATTTAAGAACATATGCCAACAAAACTACATATCAAAAAAGGAGATACCGTGAAAGTTATTGCCGGTGACTCCAAAGGACAACAAGGCAAAGTCCTTAAAATTGAAACCAAAAAACTTCGTGCTATCGTAGAAGGTGTTAACATGGCCTCAAAACATACCAAACCTAATGCAAGCACTCCTCAGGGTGGTATCGTTAAAAAAGAAGCTCCTATTCATATCTCCAACTTAATGGTTGTTGATGCGAAAGGTATGGCTACCCGAACAGGTCGCAAATTAGATAGCAAAGGTAAATTGGTTCGCTTTTCCAAAAAATCTAAAACGCAGGAGGAAATTAAATAATGGAATACACACCAAGACTT
>JAQUGA010000100.1 GCA_028684405.1 Bacteroidales bacterium
TGGTTTTTTTATTTGTTTTACAAAAATAAAAATTTCGCAGAAACTTCCAACATTTTGATATTAAAGATGGATAATTTTTTGTCGTTAATTATATTTAAATTTCAACATGGTTTTATCTTTTACTTTTTGTGGTATATTTAGTGTAAATAGAGTATTAATTGTGTGATGGAAGGTAATTTTGTTTTAAATAAATGTTCTATTAAATTTATGAAATTCTTTAATTCCCTTTTGTTGTAATTTTCCAATACGGGTATGAGTTTTTCTTGCGATGAAAGGTAAATAACAAAGTTGATAACTACAAAAATATTTCATTAATATTATCTTGAGTACTTTGTTGATCATCCTCTTTGATTAATAACCCTAACTCCTTGGAGTATTTCCGTTTAATAATAAAATAATTAGTATTAATTAATTTGTCTTTATGCTTTGATTCGAATGTATGTATTTTCCTTTCTATAGACCCTATGTTAATTAAGCTTGCAAATCTTTTTTTCGATATCTGAACTTTCAATGATTCAGCTTTTACAAATTCATATTGGTTTAGAAATGTTATAAAATCAGTTTCGTTAATTATAGGCAAGACTTTAATTCCATCAAATTTAGCATAAAAATCATCTTCCGATTTTTGCGAATAAATAAAAGGAGAGAGTTGGTTTTTCAACATGTCACTTAAGCTATCATAAATAAAATCATATTCTTCCTTATCTTTCTTATTCCATGCAGGATAAACATAGTCAATCGCTTTCTGAAGTTCTTTTTCTTGTATGTTTACGCTGAACCAACTCAAAACTTCTAATGTTCGGTTTATAACTTCTTGATTTGTATAGATATATGTTGAGTCAACTTTGTTGCGTTCTTTGAAAACATAGCAAGAACAAATCCCTTTTTCTCTTTTTCTGTTTACACGTCCAAAACGCTGTATTAAAGCATCAATTGGAGCAGGTTCGGTGTAAATGACATCATAATCAATGTCTAAGCTTACTTCAATTGCTTGTGTGCCAACAAGTAGTCGGATTTCTTCTTTTCTTAATTCCCATTCTTTTTTATTTCGATCAAAAGCGTTAAAATTGCTATGAAGTAATACTTTATTCTCTGATTTAAGTTCATTGTAAGCTAATTGTGATTGTTCTACCGAATTACAAACAACTAACACTTTTTTTCCGTTTGTCAAATCTGCTTGAATCATATTTAAGTTGTCAGCTAGCAATCCATCTTGCAAAATGACTTTATGCCGAGTAAACTTTTCATAAAGTTCATTTTTTGCTAAAATTTCAGAATGATTGCCAATAGCATTTTCTAACTCGTGCTTCATGAATTTTGGTAAAGTAGCTGTCATTATAAAAACCTTGACTCGAAGGTATTTAACTGCAAATTCAATTAGAACAACTATTTGAGCAAAAACATCTGGTTGGTATGCGTGTATTTCGTCAAAAATAAAATAACCACCAACCCATTCAAAGATTCCTTTTTCAAATCCTTTGAGCCCAAAGATGTTCTTTAGAAGTTGGAATGGAGTTGCTACTTTTATTGGAGTAATAATTGTTCGGTAATCTTCTTTTATCTTATGTGTCAGGTATTGTCTTTTTTCTTGTGAGATTGTTGGATTTTCTCTTTCAACCAAATTTTCAAGATATTCAGTTAACTTTCCATGAAGTAATCCCACTTTTTCTTTGTTCCCAATATCATTGCCGAGTCTTTCGTACATTGCATTAATCGATGCAGTGAAGGGGAGGATGTAAAACACTCTTCCTTGACCAAATATCTGTATTTGTTTTTGTAACCAGAGAATTGATGTTTCTGTTTTTCCTGAACCCGTTGGGGCAGTAAGAATTGCATTGCCTTCCTTTTCTGCGGCTTCTAATTGATGAGGATAAAAATCACATCCGTTTTGCTGTAATGAAATTCTTTTTGAATTTAAAAAATCAAAATCCGAAGATTCAAGAAACTCTATTTTTTCAATAAATGCTGATGATAAATGATCGCATTGCTTAAATCCGCCAGATAATAAAAGTAAATCAAAATAGCTTTCTTGCTCTAATTTTAACGGATTACGTTTGTAATCCAAGATAAATTTACGTGGTAATTTTGAATCTATTTTATTGAGCGTAATCTCAAATTCCTTTAATAATGATTGGACAAAATCTGAATTTATATGCTGATTAAATTCTGATTCAAAAGATATTTTCGAATCATCGTCTAGCTCAAGCATGAAACTGTTTTCATTGTCTTGTTTATATGAATGTTCAATAAAGTTAAAAAGATCATCATAATTTTTATGATGTCCTGCAACTACAAGTTTTATCAGTTTTTTTTCCGAATCGGTAATATTCAATCCGTCAATAAATGGAATAGAATATAATTCATGCCTTTGTCTTAGCCATTTATGCTGTTGACCCAGTAACATGCGTTGAAAATCCGAATGTGATTTTCCTAAATCGTGAAATACAACGCATAAATGGAGCAAATGCCAAAAATGTTCGGTATCAGCAATAGGTAAGTTTGGAAATCCTTTTTTGAGATTTTCTAATACCTTCAATCCATCCTGGATATGTCGTTTTAATGTAACCTGAGGTTCTGATTTTGCCAGAACCTCAGGTTTGCTTGAGTTATCCATAATAGGAACTAAGATTAAGTTCGTGAAAATAGATATGAACTTCTTTCCCTTGTTTGGGATAATCAATATATGCAGTAAGATTTGTTTGTCCGTCTGCCAAATTAAAACTAATAATCGAATAGGCTTCCGTACCCAGATTTTTACGTGGAATAGTATTAGAAAAGTATTTAGGTAATGGCTGAATAAGACCAGGAAGAAAATTACCCATGAAAGGAATTATTTGTCCTTTTATCTTTTCAGCATTTTTTATTTCTTGTAAATCTACTTCTTCAATACTGTTTATAGTTGCCAAATCATTGGAACGACCTAGTAATAATTGATAAACAGGTAACCGAAAATAATCAACCAATTCTTCATCTTGTAAATAAAGGACTAAGTGATTGTTAAATAGAAATTCTCTGTTTATGATATTCGATTTGGTTGTGTTTTTGGGATAACCTTTTTCATGAACCTCAATTTGGTATATGCTTTCAAGGTCTATTTGTTTGGCTTCAAATTCAAAATAATAACCGATCTTCAGTTTCTCATGCTTAATATATTTTCCTGCTGCTGCATTTATTAATCCCAAAATGGTACTAATAGGCGGCACTTCAAGAGTTGGTTGAAACCCAGATATTAAATTCGGATATTTAAAACTCGAAGTCCAAGCTGTAATATCAATTTTGAAAACTTTCATATTACAATTGTTTTTTCAACTGTTCAGTATATTGGTCTATTGCTTCATTGATGCTTGCAATTTTTACGTTTGCAAATTCACCCTCTAATGCCTTCAAGCTATTTGCCTTTTCATCCAAAAAACCACTTCTTCTGCCAATAAATACAGTTCCTTGAATGTTGTCTTTGTAGTCAGATAGTACTTCTTTTAAAGCATCAATATTTAAGTCTACCAAATCATTGTCTTTACCAATTGCTGATGCAATATGGGAGAAAGGATGATTTCCACTATTGAGGGTTGCTAAAATGATAAATTTCGGGGTGACATCACCCATGTTATTAGTTTGCATAGCTCCGCCAGAAATGTTTTTCAGTGCTTGTATTGTTTCAGTTATTCTTTTGTGACGAATATTATCAGCTAAACGAACTAATTTGTAAGGATTCCCTTTTGCGTCTTTCATGAATTTATCATCAATTTCACTAGCACCATTTTCTATAGCTTCCTTTTTCAGAACATCGGTCAAATTCTTAAACCCAGTTTTATTATAAGTCGCAAAAGTTCCAGCTTGTTCTAAGTCTAGGCTAAACATTCCTTTCATTATAGCACTGTATTCTTGTTTTCCGTAAGGTACAGAATCCCCGTCCTGACGAGCCATGCTTGACCAGTTTTCAACTGGACGAACTGAGCCGACAGAAACCAAAACTGAATTTTTCAAAGGTGAAATGCGGGTAACAGTAATGTTTTCTTTTTTAACTTTCCCTTTTTCATCCGTAACTTCTTCTGTGGCAGCTTTCATATATCCAAAAATATCATCATCGGCATATTCAATTGGATTTGCTGCTGTGAATGCAATTTTAGCGTCTCTAATAATTGGAGATAAATTCCAGTTAAATGTTTTTTGCAAAGTATCTCTCCACCAGTAACGCCATGCTTGTCCAGAGACATATACATAACTTTTACCATCTTTGTAAATACGTTTTGTTCCTACTGCATTGTCAAAGTTACTCTGTGTGTTCTTTCCAGCATTATTTAATGCAACAACATCCACGTCAATTAGGATAAATCCTTGTGATTTTAAGTTACTCATATTATTTTTGTTTTTAAATTAATTTTCATTTATACTCGTTTCTTCGATTTCTATTCCTAGTAATTCATCTTCAACATGAATATTTTTGGCATGCAGTTCTTGGTAAATAGCAAATAATAGGATGTCACGAATGTCTCTCCATGAAACATCATCTGGAAATAGGTAATAAACAAGTTCTTCCATTGTAATAATAGTTTCTTTTGTTCCATCTTTGTAATTCTTCGCTACAATATTTTTTAAAAAGAATCGCCTCAATTCATAAGCATTTTTGTAGCCATCTAAAGCTTTAATGCTCTTTTTAATAGCATCTTCATCTGTATTAGTCAGAAAAAGAGCTAATTCTTTGATTTTGTTTAATGTTTCTTGTCTCATATTTTGTACATGTTTTAAATATATTTCAATAATTGTGAAGTTGAATTTATGTGTTATACCCCATTTGACAAATGATTTTAGTAGAGATTTGCCATTTAATAGATTTTCCAAAATAACATTACGCCATAGTTTGTAGTTTTCAATACCAATATGTTCTGTATCTTCTTTTTTTGTAATATCATAATTTGATGTTGCTATATTGAACTTAGCACCTTTGAATTTAGAATTAGTATAATGGGAAGATAGAAATAGTTGCCAATCTGATTTTAATTTGGGAGACTGACAATAAGAATAAAACCAAAAGACTGTAGAGGGAAGTTTATAAATAACAATTTCAGGACTTGCACCAAAGTTTGTGAAATGATATAATGTCAATGATAAGTTTTTAAATTCATAAGTAGCTTCTTTAATTTTATTTACAAGTATATTGTCTACAAAATGAAACAAGGCATTTGAAGGTATTCCATATTCTGATTTTAAAACTCCCTCAGAAGAGACCGTAGCCAAGTTCGCTAGATTTGCCTCGCAATTCTTTGTGACAAAAAAATCTGTCACGTCTGCTTGGTTACTCTGAATAATTGCTATTCTTCCTCCAATATAAACTGATCCAAAGGGGATAAAAAACATTCGTATAATCATTTCTTTTGAAAGCATTATTCCAAACTGGAAGTTGTGATGAAAATTGACAAATGTTCCCGATCCAGACATTAAAGAGTTGTCTCGTCCGGCTTTAAATAATTTTGTATTTTGTCCTGTTATACGGCAATAACCTTCCACGTAATTGCCAGTTTCATTTATAAGAGAGCTAAAATATTTTATAGTTTCTTTTATTTTTACTTCTCCTTTATAAGCAGGTTGAGTTATGGCAGAATTCAAGAAGTAAGGATTTATTTTACCTTCCCATTTGTTTACATATATTTTTGCCATATATTCAATTAATCCCAGAATATCCTTTTCAGGATGTTTCTCCATTAGATATTTGATTACATAACCTCCAACATCTGCAAAAGGATCACCTGTTGGACGGATGAGCCATTCGTAATCTATAGTTTTAAATTCTTTTTTCATTTATATTTTCTGTTATCATTAATTCGGTAATTTTTTTTGCATAATAATGCCATTTTTCATTATTTTCCCAAGTTAATATTTTATTTTCTGATAATCCCTGCGAGATTAAATTTGCAACTTTCCATTTTATATTAAAAATGTAGTCTTCCTCAGAAAAGATGCAACCATCGTCAGTCATACGCATTGTGTCCATATTTGCAGTGCTATATTTATTTTTTTGCAAATATAATATTTTTTTCAAAATAAATGATCCTATGAATAAAAAAAGTTGTAAATTAGTTTGTGATTGCATTTTGTAACTATTTTTTTTTAATTTTGTGCTTTATTTTCAGCTATCTAATCGTACCTTGTAGGAATTGAAATATGAAAAAAAATAGTTGAATTTTTCCCCCCTTTCTCCTTTTTTCAAGAGAAAGGGGGTTTTGTTTGTATCACTCAATGTTTTTTCATTTAATTTATAATTTGGTTAAATTTCATATTGTTTTCTTTCTTTCATTCCCTCAAGCCAATTCATGCCCAAACATTAAAAAATGTTCCTTAAAAATACATTTTTTATTATATATTGTGTTGTTGATTTTTTTTAGAGACCATACTTTAACTTTTTTATTCAAATCCCTCTTCCAGCATTACGTTTACATCTTCCATTTCAAACTCATTTACATCCCATGGCTCGTCATCTGATAAGCCCAACCATTCTCTACGTTCTTCATATTCTTCATTTTTGGGATTGCTGAGCGTTTCAAGCATGTCCAGATAGCCCCAAGGGCCTCCACAATCTTCGGGTGGGCATTTGCCTTGACCTTTTATGCATTTGGGAGACTTGATTTTTTCTTTCAATATTTTTTCAACTGTAATTTTATGAATCCAGTCATCACCAAAATCGTAAATGTATGTGTAGGTTTGTTTTTCAGTAGTAAAAATCGTTTTAAGTTTTGTTTTTTCAGCATCTAGGTCTGGTTCATCCCAATCACTATCACTATTGGGTGCTATTGTGGGTTCGCTTCCGTAGCCTTTGGGAGAAAATTGATAAAGATGAGCAAACTCCCACCCAAAACTAATTTGAATAACACTGTGAAGATCCTCAAAAGTAAAATCTGCAGGCACAAGAACCCTTCGCCAAACTGCAGGATTGCTTATGTTGTTAAGTTGGATTTTTAATTGTATTGTCATTTTTTTTAGTTTATGGTTTTTACTGTCATTATTTTTTTTTAGTTCTTCAATCTTTCTTCAATCGACTCAATCCCCCATCTCGGCTCCGCTCGATGTCCGAAGGCAATCTCCCTTCAATCCCCTCAATCTCCTCAATCTTTCCCCAATCTTTCCCCAATCTTTCCCCAATCTTTCCCCAGTCTTTCCCCAGTCTTTCCCCAGTCTTTCTCCAGTCTTTCTCCAATCTTTCTCCAATCTTTCTCCACTCTCCTTCAATCCTTTTCAATCTCCTCAATCTCCCCAATCTTTCCCCAATCTTTCCCCAATCTTTCTCCAATCTTTCCCCAATCTTTCCCCAATCTTTCCTCAATCTTTCCTCAATCTTCCCCAATCTTTCTCCAATCTCCTTCAATCATCCCAAACCCCATGCTGTTTTTTTCGCCGATTCCTGCGTTGTATGCTATTTTCATTAGTTCAGGCGTGGCAAAAAGTTTAAATCGACAATTATATCCTCGAATTCTTGTTTCTTCCTTGGTTCCAGATTTTATTTTGATAAGTTTAGGATGAGGTTTATTGTTTGTTTCCCAAACCAGAAAAACATCGGTGGTAATTGGAGTTCCGTGAAAAGCTTCATATTTTGTAAGTAGATTATTTTTCAATAATAAAGAATAATCAGGATGTTCTGGAGAGAAATAATCAAGTTTGCCCGTTTCGTTTTTCATGGTAACACAAATAGGAGAGAGGGTTTTTCCGATGAGTGGTTTTGAAAAATCGGGTTGAGGTAACAGTTCGATACTATTGACTTTAAACTCAACTTTCGATATTTTGTCACCAATAGAAAATTGTTGATTGGCAAAAATTCCTTTTACAAACTCTTCTGTAGAACGTTCTGGCAAAAAAGCGATGTCAAAACTAATTTCGTTCGACTGAATGATAAGGCGTTCTTCTTTTTTGTCGATAAGATATTGAGGAATGTGAAAATTAGAGAATGAAAACAAACGAAACTGTTTTCCATTTGTTGCAAACCCATTTCCATGCAGCCAATCAGCATACATTTTATCCCCTCTGGCTATGGTTTTATAGATAAATGAGGAAAGTTCATATTGGTAGCTAAGTGGCAACTTTTGGTTTTGAGAGCGGATAAGTGATAATGATATTTTGAATCGCATTGTTTTTTTTTAATATAGAGAGATGTCTTGTTTAAATTATTACAACGAAAATATAAAATCAATCTATGCAAAACAAGTTTTTTGCAAATTATTTTATAAAAAGGAAATATATAAAAAATGCGATCACTCTCGCAATCGCATTTTTTTAGTATGATATCGAATTATTATTGGCAGTTATCGCAGTAAATTTTCTTAGCAGCTAAGTTTTCTCTTACTTGGAATGAGAATTTGCCCATAAGTGTGCAGAAACGAGCTTTGTCGGCAGCCAAACAGCGTTTAGCGAGCTCGGCAAATGTGCTTGACAGGTAAAGTTCTTCGCGATAGCTGTATAGAGAAAAGTACGTAAATAAGAAATCTTGAGAAATTTCGTCACTGTATATAAATGGTGCCATCAGTAACTCAGCATATTGATAATCGCCATGTTCTATAAA
>JAQUGA010000101.1 GCA_028684405.1 Bacteroidales bacterium
TGATTAATTTCCCCACTTTCCGTATTTGTTGCAAGAAATAAAAATCTTCCCCACTTTTTACCGGGCTCATTCCGCCAATTTTTCGATACGCCCATTGCTTGTATGCAATGGCCGAACCCAAAGCTGTATAGGCAAAAGGGGAATCAATGTGCAGCATATTTAGAGCATAATTTCGCATGTAAATTTCATATCTTAGCATCGACTTATCCGCATCTTCATTTCCGGATAAAGGATGATAATAGGGTGCCGAAATTGCCATAGCATCGGGGTTTTTTATGAAATTTTGAGCAATGGATTCTACATAGTCTGAATCAATCAAAGTGTCGGCATCCATGCTGATAATAATATCTTCATCGGCTGCTTCTTCGCTTATAAAATCCATAATTGTTTTGCGGGCATAGCCGACTCCAATTTCTTTGCCTTTCCACCCTTTGCCTTTCGAGCAACGGTCGATAATTGAAATTGACAAGTGTTTTTGGTAGGATTCGAGCATTTTCAAGGTTTTTATATTATTTTTACAAATCGATATTTTTTCAGGATTTTCCCACCACTCATCTGGTTGATTGACACAAATTATAGTTTCATAATCAATAGTAGTTTGTTGATTTACAATACAATCTAATGTCGTTGAAATAAAATCAGCTTCGTTTAATGCTGGAAGTGCAATGTAGATTTTCATGTTGTAATTAAAGTTTTTAACCTTCTTTTGTTTGTATTTTGAATTCAAAATTACAATTACTTCAGCTAAAAAATGGCTACTTTTGAAAAAACTATTAAAATATGCAAAAAGGAACCATTATGCGACCATTATATATAAAGCACATTCTATTTTTAATTCTATTTTTCGGAATCTCTTTTGTTCATATTTCTTGCCAAAGTGCACAGTATATTACCGATAAATTTTCGCTTAAAAAAAATGAAAAAACATGGGCAGATTCGGTTTTCAGCAAAATGACATTGGATGAAAAAATTGCACAATTGATGATTGTTCGGGTTACGTACAATGATAAAGGGAATGATCAAGCATACGTAGATTTTATTCAGCAAAATCAATTTGGGGGTGTCTGTTTTTTCAAAGGAAGTCCCACACGCCAGCTTTTGTTGACCAATGCCATTCAGTCGGTTTCGAAAATACCTTTAATGGTTACCATTGATGGCGAATGGGGCTTGTCGATGCGATTGGACAGCACTTTGCAATTTCCCAGACAAAATGTTTTGGGTGCCATTCAAAATAATGATTTGATTTATCAGATGGGAAAAGAATTTGCTCGGCAGTTTCGCAGAATGGGTATTCATGTGAATTTTGCTCCAGTGATTGATGTTAATAACAACTCTAAAAATCCAGTTATTAACAGTCGTTCTTTTGGCGAAAATCCAATTTGGGTTGCCCAAAAAGGATTGGCTTATTCAAAAGGCATGGAAGACAATGGTTTGATGGCCTGCGTAAAACATTTTCCCGGTCATGGTGATACCGATTCCGATTCGCATTATTCCCTGCCTGTTATCAAACATTCTCAAAAACGTTTGAATCAAATAGAACTTTTCCCATTCAAATATCTTTTCAAAGAGGGCGTTTCTTCGGTTATGATTGCCCATCTTTTTATCCCTTCTTATGATTCTACGGCAAATTTAGCGTCCAGTTTATCTCCAAAAATTGTAAGAGATTTACTTAGAAATGAATTGAAATACGATGGTTTGGTTTTTACGGATGGACTCGAAATGAAAGGGGTGACAGCTTTTCACAAAGCCGGCGACTTGGAACTTAAAGCACTTTTGGCAGACAATGATTTCTTGCTTTTGCCACCCGATCCTTTGGTGGCTATAAATAAAATAAAAGAAGCTGTTGAAAATGGCTCCGTACCAATGGAATTAATTGACCAAAAATGTCTGAAAATTCTAAGAGCCAAAGAAAAATGGCGAATCCATGAGCAAAAAGCGATGCCTGTTGAAAATTTAATTTCAGAACTAAACAGCGAATATGCTCGAAATTTATTGCAAGAAATCACCGACGCAAGCATTACTTTAATTGCAAACAAAAACCAAGTTCTTCCTTTGGATGTGTCTAAATATAAGTCTATTGGCGTGCTAAGCATTGGGCAGAATCGGGCTGCCGAATTTCATCAACAATTATCGTATGCTTCCCTAATTTCGAGTTATGAAATTAGCAATTCTCCTAAAATCACAGAAATTGCCATTATGAATCAGGCTTTGCGGCAACATGACTTGGTTATTATTGCACTTTATGGAATGAACGAACGTCCAAACCAACAGTATGGACTTCAGAATCAAGTTTTGCAATTGCTCGATTCTCTGGGTAAGCTGGATAACACTGTTTTGGCTGTTTTCGGAAATCCCTATGCCGTTGATTATATTAAAAACATAGAAGATTTTAATTCGGTTTTGATTGCATATAATTCCTTGGATAACACTCAGAAATCAGTGGCTCTTGGAATTGTAGGAATCAATAAAATAAATGGCAAATTGCCCGTTACCATTAATGAAAAATTTCCTTCTGGAACGGGTTTAGAAACCAAGGAACGAAAAAATCAACCCATTACTGAAGTCTCTCTTTTGGAACATAAAATCAATGAAAAGGATTTTGTGAAAATCGATTCTTTTGTCAATGTTTGCATTCAGGATAAGATTTTTCCAGGCTGTCAAATTGCAGTGCTTTATAAAGGCGATTTAATTCATCACAAAGCCTATGGAAACTTGGATTATGATCATGGAGTTCCAGTTGAACTTAGCCATTTGTACGACTTGGCATCTTTGACAAAAGTTTTGGCATCTACTTTGGCTGTTATGAAATTATATGAAAACAAGAAAATTGATTTGGATAAATCCATTTCTGAATATTTACCTCAGTTCAGAAATACGGCTATTGAAAACGTGACTACAACGCAAATTTTGACGCATACAGCTGGTTTTAAGGCATGGATTCCTTTTTATCGCGATTATTTGAATCCTGAAAGTGCCATGCGTTTCTTTTCTAAAAGTCAAGATTCTATTTATAGTGTCAAAATCACAGATAATTTATTTACAAAACCTGCTACCAAAGATTCTATTTATAGTGCTATTGCCAACAACCCTCTTACAAAAGGCAATAAATATTTGTACAGTGATTTTGGTTTTATCATTATGCCATTATTGATTGAAAAACTCAGCCAAATGCCTTTTGAAGATTATTTGGATGCTTTTTTTTATCAACAATTAGGGCTTAACACGTTGGGATTTAATCCATTAAATAAATTCAGTGATTCTCAAATTGCTCCAACCGAACTGGATAAGGATTTTCGATTTTCACTTATTCGTGGCACGGTTCACGACCAAGCTGCAGCATTGATGGGCGGCATCAGCGGTCACGCCGGATTGTTTTCCAACGCTCACGATGTGGCCGTTATTATGCAAATGCTTCTCAATGGCGGAACGTATAATGGTAGACGTTACCTCAAAGAATCAACCATTAAAAAATTCACCGTACGAACGCCTATCAATGCTTCGAATCATCGCCGTGGTTTGGGATTTGACAAACCTGTGGGAGATAAAAATGTGAAGGGTCCTACTTCCAACTTAGCATCTTCTAAAACTTTCGGACACACTGGTTTTACTGGAACATGCGCTTGGGCAGATCCACAACATGATCTTGTTTTTGTTTTTCTTTCAAACAGAGTTCATCCCGATGCCGAAAACAAAGCCATCAGCCAAAGAAACGTCAGAACCGAAATTCAAACTTTGATTTATGAAGCAATAATGAAGAAGTAAGGGGTTTTGGGTTGTCGACTTTGTTATTCACCATTTTTACTTCACATTAGGAATGTTGAATGTTTGATTGTTCGTAGTTGCTTCTCCTAAATATGTTCCTCTTTTAGCTGAAGGATATTTATCTGCAAAAACATGCTTTCCTTGGGTGATATTTAGATCATCACTTTTGTTTGCACCTAAATTTCTACTAGCATTCGGTTCTCTGTCTGGAGCATCACCCCATTTAATTGTAACATCATAAGGATTGTTGTTGATAAACTTCACTTTAATAGTAGACATAATTAATAATCTAAAATTTGGCCCTACTTTGTTTTAAGGAGTGTTCAGGTCATTTTTTTCTCCAAATATAGGAAATTCTAAGTCCAACTTCCCAAGATTTTCGGCTATTTCGATTAAATTTTCAATCCAAATAATATAATGTTATGTTTCATTTTTGAAGTTTGTTTTGATTAGGAGAAAAGTTTTTTTTGGGATGAGGTTTTGGAGAATAGCCAGCTACTTATTTTTTTGATTCTTGAATTTTCTTCATGAAATTTTCATCTTTTACACTTTTGTATTGAGGTTTTATAATCTCACTTCCATCGTTTGATATAAACCCAAACAATCCGTCTTTCTCAACGAGTGCCCAATCTTTACGGTAGTCGCCAAATAATAATATATTGTTGTATTGAGGTTTTACGATTTCTGTTCCGTCACTATTAATGAATCCCAGTAATCCCTCTTTTTCAACCAACGCCCAATCTTTACGGTAGTCACCAAATAATAATATATTGTTGTATTGAGGTTTTACGATTTCCGTTCCGTCACTTGTAATGAATCCCAATAATCCCTCTTTTTCAACCAATGCCCAGTCTTTACGGTAGTCGCCAAATAATAATATTCTGTTGTATTGAGGTTTTACGATTTCCGTTCCGTCACTTGTAATGAATCCCAACAGCCCATCTTTTTCAACCAACGCCCAGTTTTTACGGTAGTTACCAAACTCTTCAATATGATTATACGTCTGTTGTCCGAATGAAAACAATGAAATCATTAGGATTAATAGTGTCAAATTTGTTTTTTTCATACTTATAATATTATATTTTCTGCTATCCACTTTTCTAGATTGCCTTTATCATAAACTTTAATTAGTTTCTCAAGGTCTTGATTTTTATTAATGCCTTTTCCTTTTTTATAAACATTGATGATGCTTTTATAACCTGCAAAATATCCTTTATATGGGTCTTTGCTATAATCGTTTTCTAAAACATATCTTGTCCATCCTGCCAAAAATATCATTAATAATTCGGGGTTTTTCTCTGTATATTTCATTACGTAATCTGCATTTAAATTTACAGATACAGTTGAGCAACCTGTTAGCCATTCCATGAAAAAACCATTTACTTCTTTTCTTTTATTCTCATTTTTATCTAAAGGAGTGTTTTCCATCCAAATTGTACTAGCAATAATGTCTTTTTCATATTTTGCATAATCTTCTGTGGTCGCTAAAACATAATTTTCAGGAATTTCAAATTCTTGTGCTGTTAAATTTACGGCTAAAAATAAAACTATTAGAATTCCAAATGCTCTTTTCATAATTGTAGATTTAAGTTTAATATTTATTTTTAATTAATTTCTCGAAAAATCATCCACAAGTCAGTTGTAATAATAAAACGCTTCCTTATAGAGCCGATTTTAATTTTTTTGTAAAGCATTTGTTGTTATCGGCCCTAAAGATATTGTATTTTCTTTAATTATCATAATATTTATGAAAAATATTTGTTTTCAGTCTAAATAAGTCACCCCGTGACTATCTTAGACTCGCTAGACAATCACGGGGTAACTTGTATAATTAAATGATTATCCGCTAAATATTCAGTCATTGATTTTGAACCAAAAAGATCCACCATGTTTTTCAACTTTTTCTAAGTTTTTATGATTCCACATTGGGGAAATATGTTTTGCTAATTCAGTATCTTCCGAAATGAAGTAATTTGGCAATAATGTTTCAAACTTAGCGGGATTGGCCAGTAAAAACATTGCTAAACCATATTGTTCTGTATAAAATCGCTCGCACATAAATTGCGGGTAATCATAAGGCAAATAAATGTCGTGAATATGAACGATTACCCCTTTTTTTAATTTTGGCAATATTTCAAGATAAAAAACCATTGAGTCTGAATTGGGTAAAATCCGATGTGAATTATCCACAAATAGAATGTCATTTTCATTCAAGTCATCAAGGATATTCAAGTTTATATTTTCAAACGGTTCTCGGATAACTTGGTCTGCTAAATTGTCGATTTCTGCTCTTGGCATTGGGTCGATAGAGATAATCTCTGTTTTTAGTCCTTGATCGTTTTTTGCCTTAAATGCAACTTTTGTAGAGTTACCTGAGCCTATTTCAATGTATTTTTTAGGTTTATATTCAGAAAGCATTGTATAGATCCCAACAATATCTAGTCCAGGCAAAAAGCCATTGTTCCACGTTGGCTTAGAAATGTCTGTTTCTGTTTTGAAATCTCGAATTGACCAAATGGATTCTTTGTAAGTGAGAGCTTTGTCGAGAAAAGATTTGTAGCTATTTCGATTTGAATTGATAATTTCAAATAACTCCTTGTGAGGTGGATTCCCATGTCCGTATCTTGGCTTAAAGTTTACTTTGTATTCGAGAAATAAAGTTTGAAATTTCGGATTTAAAAATCTGTAAATGTTTTTTATTAAATTCATTTGTTTATTGTTTCAGTTTGTAAGTTATGTCGTTTGACAAACGCAGAAAAACGATATTATTTCACAAAACTACAATAATAATTTCAGAATTCAATGATCTTTCAAGAACGAAAAAAGCAATTTTTGCAGCTTGATAATTAATTAGTTTGAGAAAATAAACGCTGAATATCTAATAGATCATTCCAAACAACCAAAGCGGAATTTTATTTCCAAATCCATATTCGATATTTCGAACAAATTGTTTTTTTTGTCTTTAGCCAACTATTCCTATGACTTATTTAGATTGCCCAAAAAAGAGTTTTTCAAACCTGTGGCGAAGGATTTTATTTGGTCTGTATTATTCATAACATAGCTTGTGACACCAGCTTGTACTATACTTCCGAGAATTTTCTTAAAAGGATTTTTAGAAGATCCAACCACTATTTTTTTGGAAAAATAGCCTGCTGCAATGCCCAGCGAAGTGCCTAGTGTTTCTCCACCGAATCCAGATAAATTAGTTAATTCATTAAAAGCGTCTTTTACTAAGTTTAAAGGTTTCAGGCTCTCGAATGAAAGTTTAAATTGTTCCTTTAATAAAACTTTGTCGTTTTGCTGTTTTGCTTCCAGCAATAATATTTTTTCCTGGAGTTGGCTTATAGGATTTGGTTTTTTCATGTTGTGTTAATTTAATAATTTTGAAATAACGAAATTGCTAATATGTTTTTTAATGCTATTATGCATAAAGAGGTATACAATTCCTCCAATAATGCCATAAAATCCGCCTACACACAAAAAACCGTAATACATCTTCCCAAGCACTTCGCCCAGCCAAATTGCAATTCCGATATTTACAATCATGAAGAATATAGAAAAGAGAATGATTGTGATTCCCCCGTATACAATAGAGGATAAAATACTTGCTGATTTATCTATTGTTTTCAGCTTGTATAATTCATAGCTCGTTTTAGCATAATCTTCCACTTTTTCAAACAAAGGTTCTAATCTATCCATTTTACTCTTTTTCTTGTTTTTATAAACAACTCACACATATTATCTTTTGTCAAAGACACATTTATGTGAGTTGTTCTTTTAAATTAAACGAAGGTCCGTTTGACTGTATTGCCCTAATTTTACTTTTTGTCTTTAGTAAGAGCTTCGGCAACTTCTTCTTTTCCATGTTCGAATTTATCGGCAATGTCGTCTATTAAATTGCCAAATTTGTCTTTTAGATCATTTACGGTATCTGAACTTTTCTTTGCAATTTTTCTTCTTGTTTCAGACCCTTTATCTGGGGCAAATAATACGCCTAATAGGGCACCAGTAGCAACTCCTGCCAATGCGCTGATAATAATTTTTCCTGTACTCATAATTTTTTTTTTAGATTGTTAATGTTTTATTTTAATTGTTAGTTTTTTTTCCTTTTAATATTCTTAATAATATTGCACTAGCAAGTATAATTAAAAGTATATGAAATAATCCATATTTGTTTCTTTGCTAATAGAATAAAATTAAACCAAATTTGTTCAATGTTGACGCCGTTTTTAACAATAAAAAGGTATTGGTATTCATAATGCTAACATTTATCCCAAATTTTGCAAGTAATGACGAATAAAATTTAATTTAAGACTGATTCTTTTTGTAACTTCCCTCTTTTGTATGAAAAATAAATTCCAACAAAGGAAATTGTTGCAAAACTTGCAAATGCCCAGTGGATGGCTTTCACAAAAATATCATTATCCACATATTTCATGGCAGTATGGCCAAATAGTGCAGCAAAAAACAGACTTACAATAGTCATGCTTACAATTTGTCCGAGTACTCTCATTGTTGCCGCAGTTCCAGATGCTTGTCCGTAAGCTGTTTTGGGCACAGATCCCATGATGGTATTCATATTGGGCGAAGAAAACAGAGCAAATCCCAATCCCAGCCAAATAAGATTTGTCACAATAAAGGATATAGGCGTCGTTTCTCCAACAAAATAAAATGCGACAAGACCGATGGAACACATTGCCATTCCGGCAGTTGTTAAATATCGGGCCTGTATTTTGT
>JAQUGA010000102.1 GCA_028684405.1 Bacteroidales bacterium
AGAATTTTGAAAGGAATAAGTCCTTGATCGTGATACATGGCCAATACGGCATCAAACTTCTGGGTTTGTCCAGAACCAAAAAAACCATCAGCAGGATAGGGACCAAATGCCAAAATATTTTTATCAAAAGCCTCTCTAATGGCTGGAAAAATAATTTCACCATCCTCATGACCCAAAACCCCATCATCACCGGCATGCGGATTAAGTCCCAACACCGCAATTTTAGGTCGACGGATTCCAAAATCCTCCACCAAAGATTTATGCATCAAAGCAATCTTTTTAACAATTAAGGATTTAGTCAATTTCGCAGACACTTCACTCACGGGAATATGCCCCGTAACAACACCAACACGCAGGGCGGGACTGATCATAAACATCAAAAAATCATCACTTTTGGCAGCTTTTGCAAAATATTCGGAATGTCCAGGAAAAGGAAAATCACCCAATTTCATATTGGATTTATTAATTGGCGCCGTAACGATTGCATCAATTTTTCCAGCAAGTAAATCGGCAGTAGCCATTTCGAGTGATAGTAAAGCCATTTCACTGGCTATTTGTGTAGACTCCCCTATATCAACTTTAATTTCTGTATCAACAATATTGATCAAATTAGGTTTTTTGGAATGTGCCTGAGAGGGATTTCGGATAATATTAAATGAAAAATCACCCATATTCAAGAATTTCCGATGGTAAGAAGCAACTTTAGAAGAACCATATACGATGGGTGTACACAACTCATTAATTCTTAAATCAATTAATGTTTTCAGAATAACTTCATACCCAATTCCATTAATATCTCCGTGTGTAATTCCAATTTTAAAATCCTTTTCTGGTTTTTCCATAGTGCTAATTTTTAAATCATTGTAAATGCAAAAATACAAAATTTTATCGAAAAAATTGATTGGTTTGGAAAGAGTTGAATTAGAAGTGATCGAGTGGCAGAGTGCGCAAAGCGGCGATGATGTAAAAATGATGTGAGGATTTGAGGATGAGCAGATGTGATGATTGCGCAAAGCGACGATTATCAGCGCCTCACGTAATCAGCACATTTTCAAATCTTCTCATCATCACATTATCTCATTAGCTAATCAACTTATGTGTCAGCTAATTATCTGATTAGCGAATCAAATTACGTAATGATTTTTGTTGTTCTAAAATGGAAAAATCCTGATAATTATCAATTTTCATTATCGGATAAACATTTATTTTCTCGTCCCAATAAGGCGTTTTTGAATAAAACCAGTTGTATATAGCTCGTGGATTTGAGGCAAACTCTGAATTGGTTTTCATTTTAGCTTCAAATTCCGTTTTTATGTTTACATCTTTTAGCAAATCGGGAATCATCTTTTCCATAACATAAGATTCGGTATACTCTTTTTGCTCAAAAATGGAATTAAAAAATCCCCATTGCAAATAAGAATCACTGGATTTTGCTTCGAGCATATGAACCAATACTCGTACTTTTTTCTGTGCCGTTGGAACCACAATCGAACCAGAAGAAATCAACACTCTTCTCCGCTCCTCTTTTGAGTTCATCTTCTGCACTATTTGGCGACCTTCAAAAGAGCTACTCGACAATTCAACTTCCTCAAATTCAGTGACCAAAACCTCCATTGAAACATTATTTTTCAATTCAAAATATTCTACCGAATGTAGTTTCAATAAATCTACAATTTCTTTCCATTCGCTTGGAATCACATACGCCACAGGGATTTCAATAAAGTTTTCAGGAATCAAACTTTTGAAAAATGGCAACTGATAGCTTACTGGTCGTGTACTATCATACAAAAACCATGTTTGTCCAGTAAACTCACTGACTTTCAAATCATAATGTACTCCTTTAAATTCAACCATCACCGAATCACCATCCGAAACAAAATCAAGTGGCATTTTCGGATCATTAATTCGCAAGTTTACGCTGTTGGCATCGGCAGCAGCATTGAGCATTTGCAACTCTTTGTTGTTATTGCTAATGTATTCGAGTGAGTTTTTCAGCATTTCATAAGTGGCGTAAACTCGAACTGCATATGATTTTAACTGATGTGTTTCAATCAACAAACAGATTCTGTTATTGGCTGCTGCGTAGCCATTCATAAGTTTTAAAGAAGAAGCATAATTTTTCAATCCAGTGGTTACATCGTGCCAATTTCTGAAATTAACATACGGAAAAATAGGAAAAGAAGCGGCCTCCATTTTTTGTTCAACATAAGGTAAATAGCCCTTTTCAATCCATTGAGTCAGCCCCTTATCCAAATTCCCATTCACTTCCAAACTATATGTCAAAGGATACTGATAATCAGCACCATTTGTGGTATGACAATCCACCAGAAAATCAAAATTCCAGCGATTAAACAAACGAACCCAATCTTTCATTTCCGAAGCATCTGCTTTCAGATAATCACGATTTAGATTATAGTTTTGTGCCGTGGTTCGCCATCCCATCTCTTTGGGACCATTTTGATTAATTCGATTAAATGCTCTAAAACGTTCGTGTCCGTCTACATTAAAAATAGGAATAAAAACAATGCTCACATTATCCAGCCACTGCAAACCTTTTTGAGAAACAATCATATCTCTAAGCAACAAAAACATGGCATCTTTTCCATCGGGTTCCCCCGCATGAACACAAGCTTGAATCAAAACCACACTTCTGCCTTTCGCCCGAATAAGAGCAGGCAAAGTAAAGCCATTTTTATCGATAATTAAAAGAGGAATGGGCCTTCCCTGCGGACTGATTCCCATTTCTGAATATCGGATAAATTTAGAATTGGCAGCCAGTAATTTGCAATAATCAATGGTTGCAGCATAATCTGGAGTTTCCGTACCTTTTGTTTTTTCAAACCAAGGAGTTAAATCAGGACTGTTTTGAGAAAAAATATTTCCAAAAACAAAGAGTAATAAGAGTGATAAAAAAGTTTTTTTCATGATTTTAAAATCTAATCAAAATTATTGGGCAAATATAAATGAAATTCATGAAAACCTCATACAGATTTCTCATTTCACTCCGTTGCATTACCAATGACACACAGGATCATTCCGAACTTGTTTGCAGTCATCCTGAACTTGTTTGCAGTCATCCTGAACTTGTTTCAGGGAGGGTCAGGATCTGTTGTTTTGTCATTTATTGCATTTCGATGAGATCGTAATATCCTTAGGGAAATACCTTATTTCACTCAATTCCATAAAATCAGCGTTTTTCAATGTTTACAAATCACTTAAAATCAACATATTAAGCACCCTTAGTAATACCTTAGTAATCTCTTTGCCACTTAAGTGTCTGATACTCTTATGCTTAAAAACTCTATCTCCATCTTAAGAGCATTCTATCTCCATCCTAACAGCATCCTTGGAGTATATAAAGAGCATACAATGTTTGAACTAGATTATTTCTAAAGTCGAAAAAAATCGTGAACAAAAAAAGCGAAGGCCATCCGCGACGACCAATCCACGCTTTGCGCAATCAGCACATCAGCTAATTACCTCATCATCACATTATCATCGCTTCGCGCACTTGTCATTCGTTACTTTCTTATAACTCATCATCCCGACAAAACAGAAATTGCTGAATAGTTAAGAACTTCTCCGCCACGGGCGATTCATTTTTCTGATTTACAATAAATTATGTAGCAAATGCAATTTCATATTTTATCGAGGATCCTCGAAGAATTACAAATCCAAGCAAAAAGGCGAATTTTATTCTTCGGGACTCGTCACATTTTTACAGCTATTTATCGAAGATAAAACATTTCCATTCACCACAATACATCGTTTAGCAAAATGAAAAATCAACAATACCTGAACTATATTTTGATAAGGTAATATAAGTTTTTATCTTTGCAACAAAAATTGGAAGATATGAACGAAATGAAAGTAAACGTAACTTCGGAAATTGGTGAATTAGAAGGAGTTATCGTTCACACACCGGGTGCGGAAGTCGAAAACATGACCCCTAAGAATGCTCAAAGAGCTTTATATAGTGATATTTTAAATTTAGACATTGCACGTTGGGAGCATACTCAAATCAGTGGTGTTTTGAAAAAAGTTTCTAAAACATTTGAAATCAAAGACCTACTCTACAAAGTTTTAGACAATCCCAAGGCTCGTTTTTTATTAATTCAATCCATTTGTAAAAGTGAAAATTTGGTTGAGTTACAAAATGAATTGATGGAGTATTCTTCGGAACATTTAACGCGTGTTTTGATTGAAGGAGAGCCACTACGAACAGATACCTTGACAAATTTTATGAGCAAAGAGCGTTTTTCTTTGTATCCTCTTTATAATTTTTATTTTACTAGAGACGCTTCAATTTCCCTAATGGAAGACGTACTCATTGGACGAATGGCAAATAAAATCAGAGAAAGAGAATCCATTATTATGGAAGCAATTTTCAATTATTCTGGTGTTTTCAATACTTCTACCATTAATCCATCGTGGTATAATCCTGGAAAAGAGACAATTATAGAAGGAGGTGATGTTTTGGTAGCTCGCGAAGATGTAATTCTAATTGGAAAAGGATTAAGAACATCCTCTCAAGGCATTGATTTTATCATTTCTCGTCTTTTGGCACAGAGCAATAAGAAAAAGAAAACAATTCTGGTACAAGAATTGCCCGATTCACCCGAATCATTTATCCATTTGGATATGATTTTTACATTTTTGGATCACGAACATTGCATGATTTTTGAACCTATTATTTTGCATCCCAACAAATATCAAACGGTACAAATTACCATTGAAAATGGCAAAGTTCAATCCATCAAATATGTTGACAACCTCATTCAAGGTTTAAAAAACGTTGGAATGGATTTAATACCCTTGTATTGTGGTGGTCGTAAAGATTTATGGGCACAGGAACGCGAACAATGGCACAGTGGAGCCAATTTTTTTGCATTTGCTCCTGGCAAAGTCATCGGTTATGCTCGCAACTTATACACATTAGAGGATATGAACAATAATGGTTTTGAGATTATTCCTGCAATGGATGTTGTAAATAGCAGAATAGACGTCCACCAATATAAAAAATGTGTGGTCACTATCGAAGGCAGCGAACTACCTCGCGGTGGTGGCGGAGCCCGTTGCATGACCATGCCTGTTAGACGTAAACCCTTATAACAACACATAAAAGACTGACAATCAATCAAATTAATAAAAACAAAAATTGTGTGTATCTTTGCTCATGATTTTTTAAAACATATAAAAACCAATTTTATGAGTTTAGAACTTAGCGAACAGGAAATAATACGCAGAGAAACTTTGCATGAGCTTAGAAAAGCTGGAATTAATCCGTATCCGGCAGAAGAATTCGAGGTAAACTGTACAACTGCCGAAATTTTAGAAAAATTCCCTGAAGACAACTCTCTTTTTCAAGACATCAGCATCGCTGGACGTATTGTAAATCGTCGCATTATGGGAGCTGCAAGTTTTTTAGAAATACAAGACACTCCAGGGAGAATTCAAGTTTATTTTAAACGCGACGACATTTGTCCTGGCGAAGACAAGTCGATGTATAATAATATTTTCAAAAAGCATCTTGATCTAGGTGATATTATTGGCATTACCGGTTTTGTTTTCATTACGCAAATGGGAGAAATTACCATTCATGCAAAATCGTTTACCATTTTAAGCAAATCGCTTAAGCCACTTCCCATTGTTCGCGAAAAAGACGATAAAGTTTGGGATGCTTTTACCGATCCCGAGCAACGTTATCGCATGCGTTATTTGGATTTAATTGTAAACCCAGACATCAAAGAGGTTTTTATTAAAAGAACCAAACTGGTAAATACCATACGTGATTTTTTAAACGAAAGAGGATATTTGGAAGTAGAAACTCCTATTCTTCAACCTTTATACGGAGGCGCAGCAGCACGCCCTTTTATTACGCATCATAACACATTGGACATGAAACTCTACTTGAGAATTGCCAATGAGTTGTATTTAAAAAGACTTATTGTAGGCGGCTTTGATGGTGTTTATGAGTTTTCGAAAGATTTCCGAAATGAGGGAATGTCCCGTTTTCACAATCCAGAGTTCACTCAAATGGAACTTTATGTTGCGTACAAAGATTATTATTGGATGATGGATTGTGTGGAAGAAATGGTCGAAAGAGTGGCCATTGCATTAAATGGCTCTACACAAGTTCAAGTGGGAGATAATATTATTGATTTCAAACGTCCTTGGAAACGTTACACTATGTTTGAAGCCATTGAGCATTACACAGGCATTGATATTTCGGAAATGGATGAAGTACATTTGGCTGAAACAGCGAAAAAACTTGGCATTCCTACCGACGAAACCATGGGAAAAGGAAAATTAATTGATGAAATTTTTGGAGAAACTTGTGAAGCGAAACTTATCCAACCAACATTCATCTATGATTATCCTATTGAAATGTCTCCACTAGCAAAGAAACACCGTCAAAAAGAAGGTTTGGTTGAGCGTTTTGAAGCCGTTTGTAACGGAAAAGAAATTTGCAATGCATATTCGGAATTAAACGATCCCATTGATCAACGTCAGCGTTTTGAAAGTCAGCTAGTACTAGGACAAAGAGGCGATGAAGAATCCATGGTTTTGGATGAAGACTTTTTGCGTGCTTTGGAATATGGAATGCCTCCTACGGCAGGTTTGGGCATCGGCATCGACCGCTTGGCAATGATTATGACCAATTCTCACTCCATCCAAGATGTACTTTTCTTCCCTCAAATGAGACCCGAGAAAAAAGTAACTATTTCGACAGATGAAGAATTTATGGCAATTGGAATTTCTTCTGATTGGATTCCTGTGATTCGCAAAGCTGGAATTCAAACCATTGAAGCACTGAAAAAAGAAAATCCAAATAAACTTTTTAATGACTTAAACGGTCAACGCAAAAAATTGAAACTTGATATCCCCGCTCTAAAAATTGAGGATGTTACAGGATGGCTAAAATAAATTATTCAAACATCTGAAAAATTTCTATAAAAAACCTCTTCATTTTGGAGAGGTTTTTTTTAAAAAATCTATCCTTAAAAACTGATTGACATTTTGCAGTTTGCCACGAATACAAACCATAATGACCTACTTGTTAACAACTTGCGGAATTTCTTTTGTGGATTCAAACTCTATTATGAAAATTATCGAAATTGATTTCCTATATTTGTAAAAAATCATTTTGAGCATGGCAAAAAATCATTTTGAAGCTTTTCGGAAAAACATTATCGGAAACGACCTTGATTTCAATTCACCGTATGGAAAAAAAAGAATGATTTATGCAGATTGGGTCGCTAGTGGAAGACTGTATAAAGACATCGAAGATCGAATTAAAAATACATTTGGCCCCTATGTCGGAAATACCCACACAGAAGCCTCCGAATCAGGAACCATGATGACCAAAGCCTATCATCACGCCCAAAAAATCATCAAAAATCATGTAAACGCAAATGCAAATGATGTGATTATTACCTCTGGTTTTGGAATGACTTCCGTAGTCAACAAACTTCAACGAATATTAGGACTCCGTACGAGCGGACTTATAAACCAACATGAGCTCATCGACACTCTTCCCAAAAGCGAAAAACCACTGGTTTTAGTAACTCATATGGAACATCACTCCAACCAAACATCTTGGCAGGAAACATCTGCGGAGGTTATTGTTTTAAAACCAGATGAAGATAATCTTATTGACTTAAATGAACTTCGAAGACAACTGGAAGCCCACAAAGACCGAAAATTCATAATTGGCTCTTTTACAGCTTGCTCAAATGTTACTGGAATTGAAACTCCCTATTATGAAATGGCAAAAATTATGCATGAATATGGAGGACTTTGTTTTATTGATTTTGCAGCATCTGCTCCTTATGTAGACATAAATATGCATCCGGCAGATCCAATGTGTAAATTAGATGCCATTTTTTTCTCACCCCATAAATTTTTAGGAGGTCCAGGGACTTCTGGAGTTTTGATTTTTGATAAATCTATTTATAAAAACTACACTCCCGACCAACCTGGAGGAGGCACCGTAGATTGGACAAATCCATGGGGAGAATATAAATTTGTTGAAAATATTGAATTACGAGAAGACGGCGGAACCCCAGGCTTTTTGCAATGCATCAGAACAGCTCTTTGCATCGACTTGAAAAACAAAATGCAAACCGATAAAATTCGCAAACGCGAAGATGAATTGCTCGAAATTTGCTTTGCAGAGATGCCCAAAATTAAAGGCTTATACATTTTGGCTGACAATGTAAAAAAACGAATCGGAATCGTCTCTTTCTACTTTCTTGACATCCACTATAACCTTGTTGTAAAACTTTTGAACGATCGTTTTGGTGTTCAGGTTCGTGGTGGTTGTGCTTGTGCTGGAACATACGGACATTTCCTGCTGGATGTTTCTTACGAACAATCCCGAGAAATAACGGAACGCATCAACAGTGGCGATCTTTCCATGAAACCAGGTTGGGTGCGATTATCGCTTCACCCTACCATGACCAATGAAGA
>JAQUGA010000103.1 GCA_028684405.1 Bacteroidales bacterium
GGCTTTCCGTTGACGTTGCTTTGAGAAAATGTTTTGTGTCCTGCGGAATATTCATGCTTTCGGAAAGTCCGATTCCAAACATTTCACTTTGATTATAGCCTCTAATTCTCTCTTTATCAGGATGAAGTGGAATGGGAACAATAACATTAACACTTCGAAAGATGGGGTTTTCCAATAATTCATGTCCATATTTTTCGCCAATAATAATTCCAACTTCTTTTGCCCCTTTGTATTTCAAACGGTGCATGAGTCGTTGTATTTTACTCTTTTTTCGGAAATAATATCGAGCTGAAACCGATTCTAATTTTACTCTGCCCCAAAATATTTTTTCCAACGGATTGTCTTTCATGGTATGAAAGAGTGTTTTCGGCAGTTCTATATCACAAAAATTACAAATGACCTCTTCGTGTTTAAGCAAAACACGATTACATGCCAAGCAAACTTCGGGATAGAAAAGAGAAAAAAAATCAGAAAAAACTGACTTTAACAACTTATAAGGTTTATGAAATTTCAAGACGTGCGAAATTTAATTAATTTTGCAACAAATATAATAACATATTTCATCCAAATTTTATTTATGGAAGCAAATAATGAACTAAAAAAATACAAAAAAATTACCTATATTTTAGGAGTTTTAGTGCTTATCCTTTTAGCAACTACAATCTATAGTCTATTAAACGTACGTACTGTAATTGTTGAAAGAGATAAAGCAGAAAACACTAGAATCGAATTGCAAACAGAATTGGATTCGCTTTTAATAAATCATGAACGGATTAAAGAAGAATATGGTGAATTAAGCGTTCAGTTACTGGAAAGTGATAGCATTATCCAAGACAACGCAGCTGAAATTCGCAGCTTAATATCTCGCCAAGCAGATTATTATCGTATTAAGAAAAAACTCGATTTATTGAGAGGTATTTCTCAAGATTATGTTGTTCGGCTTGATTCTATCAGTAAAGTTAACGAAGAATTGGTAACCGAAAA
This sequence comes from Bacteroidales bacterium, assembly GCA_028684405.1. Taxonomy (GTDB): domain Bacteria; phylum Bacteroidota; class Bacteroidia; order Bacteroidales; family WCHB1-69; genus JAQUGA01. The sequence continues at coordinate 985 of JAQUGA010000103.1, forward strand.
TAAAAAAATCAAACAAGATGTCGACCGCTATAAGCAAACAACAACTACGCTTGAAGAACAAACAGAAAACCTAAAAGGTCAAATTTCAAATGCTGCTCGTTTAAAAGCATACAGCATTAATGCAAGGGCTGTAAATGTAAAATCGGGAGGCAAAAAAGAAGAGCAAACCGACAGAGTGAGAAGAACAGACCGTATAAAAGTCAGTTTTACATTAAGTGAAAATCCTGTTGCTGAAGAAGGAACCAAAAATATTTATTGCCGAATTGCACGTCCAGACGGGAAAGTGCTCTACATAGACGATAGCGATGCATACTCTTTTGAAGCAAATGGAGAAAAACTTCAATACTCGATTAAGCAACAAATAAATTATGATAAAAAAGCCACAAATCTAAGTTTAACTTGGGATGTTAAAGATGCAAAAACAGAGATTATTGCGGGACGATATTATGCAATGGTTTATGTAGATGGCTACAAAATTGGAGAAGGCACTTTTGAATTAAGATAAACTGCACTTCTGACATATAAAAAAAGCATCCAGAATTAGTTAATTCTGGATGCTTTTTTTATAAGGTTTCTGCAAGAAGACGCAAATATTTATTCTATCTTTCTCTTTTCTATTTCGTCTCTGATTTTTGAAGCCTGTTCATAGTCTTCATTTTCGACAGCTTGGTCTAAAAGTTTATCCAGCTCTTCGAGAGTATAATATTCAAATTCATTTTCGTCGGTAAGAGTCATTTCGGGTTCATCTTGATCAGAGTCTTTAGAAAATATACTAGACTCGTCAATAGAAGCGTCTTTCATGATTTTCTCATAGGTGTAGATTGGGCAATCAAAGCGAAGTGCAAGAGAAACAGCATCCGAAGTTCTTGCTTCAATTTCTTTTATCATATGACCATTATTGCAAATCAATTGAGAATAGAAAACACCTTCTTCCAAGCGATAAATCAACACCTCTGTAACTTGAATATTAAAGGTTTCTGAAAAGTTCTTGAACAAATCATGCGTCAAAGGTCTCGAATATTTAATTTTTTCTATCTGAATGGCGATAGATTGCGCTTCGAAACCACCAATAATAATAGGCAAACGCCTGCTTCCATTGCTTTCTTTTAAAATGAGTGCGTACGCATTATTTTGAGTTTGACTATACGTTAAACCTTGTACTTCCAATTTAATTTTCATATTCCTTTTCCTTTTAATACTCCTTACTAATTCAACACAAATTTGGCGAAAAAGTTCGTTTTAGCTTATCCCATTAGCATCCCAACGATGGTTGCGGAAACCAAAGAAGCCAAACTTCCAGCCAAAAGAGCTCTAAATCCAAGTTCAGAAATCATTTTACGTCTGTTTGGTGCCAAAGTTCCAATTCCCCCAATTTGAATACCAATGGAGGCAAAATTGGCAAAACCACACAAAGCGTACGTTGCCATAATGATAGACTTTTCAGAAGCGAAACTGCCATAAGCAGCATCGCCCACACTTTTTAAATCGGCTAAACTAACATAGGCTATAAATTCTGTCATAATAATTTTTTCACCCAACAAGCGTCCGACCAAGGTAATGTCGTCAGAAACAACTCCCATTACCCAGACAATGGGGGCAAAAATATATCCTAAAATAAATTTCAAATCCAAACCATCATATTGAGGATCGAGGCTATGCACAACAGCATTAAGTCCAGTCCAAGAACCCAATTTCATCAATACAAAATTGGTTAAAGCAATCATGGCAATAAAAGTCAAAAGCATTGCAGCAACATTAGCTGCCAACTTCAAACCTTCTGTCGTTCCATTTGAAATTGCATCCAAAACATTGCTTCCGATTTTCTCTTTGGAAACAACGACGTTTAAATCTATGTTTTCGGTTTGCGGAATTAATATTTTTGAAAGAACAATAACTCCCGGTGCCGCCATTACAGAAGCTGCTAATAGGTGCTTTGCAAACAAAAGTTTCTGCACTGGATCATCGCCTCCCAAAAATGCAATATAAGCAGCCAAAACACCGCCTGCAAGCGTCGCCATACCTCCTGACATAACAAGCAACATCTCCGAACGATTCATCTTGTCTAAATAGGCTTTGATCATCAATGGGGATTCTGTTTGTCCCAGAAAAATATTTCCAGCCACAGACAAACTTTCTGCGCCCGATATTCCCAGTAATTTTGTCATGACCAAAGCCAAATAATAAACCACTTTTTGAATAATTCCAAGATAGAAAAACAGGCTGGTTAGTGCCGAAAAGAAAATAATGGTGGGCAAAACCTGAAATGCAAAAATAAATCCATAGGAACTTGCATCCATTAGGCTTCCTAATAAAAACTCGCTCCCTTCACGTGTAAAATCTAAAATGACCACAAAAACTTTTCCAGCTGTTTCAAAAATCCAAGCAACTGCGGGTATTTTCAAAATACTAAAGGCTAAAATAATCTGAAAAGCCAATCCAATGCCTACCACTCTCCACGAAATTGCACGGCGATTATTACTAAATACATAAGCAATGCCAATTAAGAAAAGAATACCAATAATACCACGGAAAATACTCCTAAAACTAAAATTAAAACCCTGACTTACCTTGATCAAAGCGTTTTTATCGGGCATTTTTTGCAAAACCATTTCAGTTTTATCTACATTTGAAAGATGAATGGTTTCCGCATTCAAATCCAGTATGGTCAAAGTTTCGAGTTTTTGAACGTTGGAAATGTTTCCCGAACTCAAAGTTGTGAACGTTTCGCCATCCTTATAATAAATAATTTCAGGACTGTTTGAAACCACTTTATAAACCGCAGAATCCAAACTAACTTCATAATTCATGGTCATTACCAAAAGATTATCATTGATACGCCATAAACCAGAACTTGTTTGAATACCAAGCTCATTTTTAATGGTTTTAACGAATGTAAAATTTTCAGTAAACTGATATTCTTCTGTGGTTTGTAAACGCAATGAATCGTTTATTTGCTGCGAAAATTCGTGCGTCCATTGACCTTTAAGCTTCTGATTATTAGAAGGTTCTTGAAAATAAGCCAAAACAGCAATGGCTGCTAAAATGACAAAAATCACACCAGCCCAGATTTTTTTCTTCATTTTGTTTGTTTTTTTAATAAACAAACGTACGAAAAATTTTTATTGAATTTTACTTTCCGATAAAGATAGGTATAAAATATGCTATGAAATGCCATTTTAGAAGTCCTGATAAATTAATTATCTTTGCAAAAAAATCACAGAACGATTCCTGAAAATCAATGATATATCCTGAAAATTTTGAAGAAAAAGTGGGGTTTGACCAAATTAAAGCACTCACTCATAAATACTGCATAAGTTCACTAGGTCGTACCCACACCGACCAAATTAAATTTCTTACAAAAATTGAGGAAATTGAAAAACTCATTGGCGAAACCTATGAATTTCAACAGATTCTACAATTTGACAACCCCTTCCCTTCGCACGATTATTATGATTTAAGAGATGAAATTATTCGGATAAAAACAGAGGGAACCTATCTGGAAACCGAAGAGTTGGGAATGCTCAGAGCTGTATTAACCACCATTTATGAATGTTTGAATTACATTATCAAAAGAGGGATTGAAAAATACCCTCTTCTGTTTGCAAAAGCATCTTCCATCTTTTTTGACGAACTTTTAGTGGCAAAAATTGATACCATTATCAATGATAAATCAGAAATTCGAGATTCGGCTTCTCCACTTTTGCAAAATATCCGAAAAAGTCTGCGCGACACCACTCAAAATGCGACTCGAAAAACCATTCAATGTTTGAAAAATGCGAAAGCCAGCGGTTTGGTAAAAGATGATGCTGAAATTACCATCCGAAATGGACGTTTGGTCATTCCCGTTCCGGCCACATTTAAACGAAAAGTGAAAGGTTTTATTCACGATGAATCTGCCAGTGGACAAACGGTATTTATTGAACCTCAAGAAGTTATTGAAGACAATAATGAAATCAGAGATTTGAAAAATGCAGAAAAACGCGAAATTATTCAGATTTTACTGAAAATCACTTCTGAAATTCGATTGCAATCTTTTTCCATTTTATCCTCTTTGGATTTTTTGGGGAATCTTGATTTTATTCGGGCGAAAGCAAAATTAGCCATCGACATTCAAGGAATAAAGCCAGCTATCCGCAATTATCCTTACATCGATTGGACGAAAACGTTTCATCCTCTGCTCTATTTAAAATTTAAAGCCTTAAAAAAAGAGGTTGTCCCATTGGATGTAAAATTAAATAAAGATCAGCACATTTTAATTATTTCGGGACCTAATGCCGGTGGTAAATCGGTATGTATGAAAACCATAGGATTGATTCAATATATGCTTCAATGCGGATTTCCAGTACCCGCCCACGAAATTTCGGAATTTGGAATTTTTGAACAAATTTTTATCGACATGGGCGATGAGCAATCTATTGAAAATGACCTTAGTACATACAGCTCACATTTGAAAAATATAATGCAAATGTTGGCAGATGGAAACAATAAAAGCTTGTTGCTGATTGACGAAATGGGCTCGGGAACGGAGCCTGTTTTGGGCAGCTCGATGGCCGAAGCAATGCTAATGGCTTTGCATCAAAAAGGAAATTATGCAGTAATTACGACCCACTACGGAAATTTAAAACGATTGGCAAACACAACATCCGGAATGGTGATGTGCAATGCTTTTTGACATGAGTAGTTTAAGTCCGCTTTTTGTTCTAAAAACAGGCATTCAGGGCAGCTCTTTTACTTTTGAAATTGCCCAAAGAATTGGCTTTCCAGAAGAAATTATCAATTCTGCAAAGTCTTTGATAAATTCACCACAATATGAGTATGAAACGATGGCACAACAACTCGAAACGGAATTTATAAAGATTGATGAAGAAAAAAAAGCTTTGAAATTAGCCGATAATTTTCTGGCAGAACTGATTGAAAAACACCAAACTTTACTTCACGAACTTGAATCACAAAAAAAAATAATAATAAAAGAGGCAAAACTAAAAGCTCTGAATATTATCAAAGATTCAAACTCATTGGTTGAAAAAACAATTCGGGAAATAAAAGAAACAAATGCCGAAAAAGAGAGCGTTTCTAAACTTCGAAAAGAAATAGAAACAGAGAAACAAAAATTAACAGACAATCATTCCAAAACTACACCCAAAAACAGAGAAAAAAAGTTACCGCCAAAAACAGTAAATATTTCTAAATCAGAACTTAAAGAAGGATCCGTTGTTTTTCTTCCAGAAATAGACACGCAAGCGGTAATTATTGAAATTGTAAAAGACAAAAAAGTAACGCTTGACATTAATGGGGTCATTTTTAGAACCGATTTAGACAAAATTGAACCAATAAGCCTGAGTGAATCGAAAAGTTTAAAGAAAAATCCGACAAAGTCAAGCTCTATTTACCAACGAATTAATGAGAAAGCAGGTACATTCAAACCGCATATTGATATCCGAGGCAAAAGAGCAGAAGAGTCCATCCAAGAAGTTGAAAAACTAATTGACGATGCTCTACAATTGGGCGTTAAGGAACTAAAAATTCTTCATGGAAAAGGAAGCGGTGTTCTTCGAAAAGTCATTCGAGAAGTATTGGCTAAAAGCCCTTATGTTGAAAGTTTTGAAGATGAGAAATTAGAAATGGGTGGGCATGGAATTACAAATGTGAAAATCAAATAATACCAATACTTATTTCATATTAGTCCAGCGGATAATTTGAAATTTAGTATGGCATGTCCTCGCAAAGCGGAATTTATGCCGATAGAGTTTCTAATATAGTGCAAAAAATGTTTATTGAATTGGACTATTATAGAAACCGTAACGGTATAAGATTATAGAAAAGCACCAAAATCAGGCTTTTTAAAGCTGTGATTTATCTCATATTTTTAGCTTATTTTTGTGCAAATATTAATAGCTCCTGAAAATGCCTCTTTATTCCATTTTTGGTGAAATTTCCGAAAAAGATTTTTTCAAGCAATTTGAAACGCAAGAGAGTTGTATGCAATGGATATCGGAAAAGAAATGGCAAAATGGTTTTGTTTGTCGAAAATGTGGGAATACAAATTACTGTTTTGGACGAACGCCCTATTCTCGGCGATGCACACGCAGCAAATCGAGCGAATCGGCAACCGCTCATACGCTCTTCCACCACTGCCGAATGCCCCTTCCAGAAGCCATGAAGTTGGTTTATGAAATTTGTAAAAACCCCGATTTATCATCTCGAAAATTATCCTCAAAAGTGGAAATCCGGTCGATGACCTGTTGGAATCTGAAAAAAAAACTCTTCCATTGTTTAGAAAATGGAGGGTGCGATAATGTATTTGGTAGAATATAATAGAAGCTGTATGAAATTAAATTTTAGAATAAAAAATAATTTGTTTTTAGCAATGCTTATCGTAATAAGCTCGTGCAAGACGATTCAAGTAGAAAGACCACCAGAATCTTATCTAAATCCAGTATTTAAACCTGAAATTTCCACCATCTCAATTCCCATTAAATTGAACATGTCGGATATTGAAAAATCGGTAAATCGTCAGTTTTTAGGATTGATTTACGAAGACAAAGATTTGTCGGATGACAATATGCAAATCAAAATTTGGAAATCAAAGAATTTTGAATTCAAAGCAGAAAACAATCAGCTAAAATATACGATTCCCCTAAAAATTTGGACTAAATTTGGATGGAAAATTGAACGTTTTGGCATGAGTATTTCCGACTATTATGAAGCAAACGGTGAGCTTTCGATAAGTTTTTCCACAGGAATTACAATAAATCAGGACTGGGACATAATAACTTCCACGAAGATTGTCAGCCATCAATGGATAAGTCGCCCCACCATGCGGGTGGCAGGTGTTCAGGTGCCCATTACAAACATTGTAGACATGGCGCTTAAGTCAAGCTCAGGGCTGATTAATAAACAAATTGACAAAAGCATTTCGGATGCCGTTAATTTGAAAAAAATTGCCGAAGATGCCTGGACAGAAATTCAAGAACCCATGTTGATGAGCGAAGAGCATAATACCTGGTTGCTTATCAAACCTCAACAAGTTGTTTGCACTCCCATCTCAACGGTGGACAATACATTGCAATTTGTTGTTGGGTTTAAAGGATTTATGGATTGTATAATTGGTGAAAAACCAGAAGCCTCTTTAAAATATGCTTTGCCCAATTTAACCATCGAAAATCGTCTTCAAAAAAACTTTTTAATAAATTACAATATTGATATTACCAATGAATTTATTGTGCAAACGGCTAAAAAAGAGTTGATAGGAAAGACATTTGAGCAAGGAAAAAGACATATTAAAGTGGTAGATATTGATTTTTATGGGAACAATGGAAAAATTATTTTTGTACTCACTTTCAGCGGTTCAGCGAAAGGAACGGTTTATTTTACGGGAATTCCCTATTACGACAAAGAGACGAAAACATTGGAAATTAAAGATTCTGATTTTGACCTAAATACTAAAAATGC
>JAQUGA010000104.1 GCA_028684405.1 Bacteroidales bacterium
TTTGCCCTTTTAAAATAACTTGCTGTTCAAAGGTTTTGTAAACTTTTTCAAAACCATCAACGGATAAAATTGCCTGCTCAACAATGGTAGGCATCGATCTTTTGTTTCTCATAAAAAAACATTTTTAGGGTTAATAATGATTTTTTTACGAAACATTTGAGAAAATGTCTACTTTTGTTGAAAGCTATCCCGCTTTGGCGGGATTTAGTTCAACATTGTATAAGCGTAATGCGGGCTAAAGTGCTAAATTTGAACCAATTGAATATTAACAAACATATCGCCAAACCAAAAGTTAAGTGCTTCTAATCCCGCACTACACTTATACTTGACCGTTGGCAGCAAGGCAAACAAAAAGACAAAACAAAATGAAAAGAAACACTCCGAATGCAACGCACATTTGAAGCACATGCCACTTCCCTTTGCTCGAAATCAACCCACAGTGGCATAAGCTTAAATTTAGGCATCCATTCAAAAATTTTAAATAATAGAAAATTGATTTTTTAATACTATGATAATGAAAAAAGATTACAGTTTTCAAAATGACAACAAAATAATTATTAAAGATTCCTTCAAAACTCATCAAGTTACAATTGAAAATATTACACATATTACATGTGATGGCTATGTGTGTGCTTGTTTTTTAAAAGGAGAAAATAAACCCTTAATTACTTGTAAATTATTGAAATTTTATGAAATCGAATTAACAGAGCTTGGTTTTATTCGTGCCAATAGAAACACATTAGTAAACCTTAAGCATATTAAATGCATCGAAATTCATGATTCGAGGATTTTGACTCTATTAAATGGTCAAAAAATTCAGATTTCATGCAGAAAAATAGCAAAAATTAAAAAAATACTAGGGGGTTAAATTCGCTTATTAGTAAAATAGATACGCTCATTAGATAAATTGATACACTATGTAAATGTTGTGCATTTTTATATTATTATTGCAATATATTAAGTGATTATTTACAAAATAAAATAGAATTAAAATCTTTTTGATATTGGTTCGCTAAATAATAATCGCGCGAAAAATTGGCAAGCCATAAAATCAGGCACGCTCCCAGCTTGAAGTGAGACGGGGGAATTAACAATTAAATTTTTATTACAATGAAAAAGACAAAATTAAACAAAGAAGAATTAGAATTTATCTTCTCAAAAGAAACAATTGATGAGTTTACCAAGTCAAATATTAAAGGTGGAGAAGATGTTAATGCAACACTAGCACTATGTTATCCGAATCCTAAGCCTACACCTCAAGATCAAACTTGTCAAATACCAAAACCATTAGCAATAACGAATAATTGCACTTTGTAAATTTTCAAGAACCATTAATATAGGCAGATTGTATTCTGCCTATATTATTTAATAAGACTATAATAATGATAAAAATTAGCAAATATTTGTATAAAATAGAATTTGAAAATCAAATTTTATTATATCAACCTATTTCAGATCAGATGTTTAAAATGAAAAGGGGTGAATATGATGTTTTTTCGAGTAAATTAAAGAACATTAATCTTTTTAAGAATGATTATCCAACTTTTTATAATTGGTTGACAGAGAATCTTTTTTTAGTTTCAAATGATGTTACCGAATTGAATATTATTAGAACAATGAATAAGGTCAAATGTTTTTCTGATAAAGATTATTGGCTTACGATTAATCCTACATTAGAGTGTAATTTAAATTGTTGGTATTGTTCTGTAAAAGAAGCAACTGGCGGAAAAATATTTGAAGGTAAAGTTAATAGCAGTGTGTATTTATCATTAGAAAAACACATACAATATATGATAACTCAAAAAAAGATAACAGGTTTACATATAGACTGGTTTGGAGGTGAACCACTTTTATATTTTAAGGAAGTAATATTGCCATTAAGCAAATATGCTATTGATGTTACATCTAAATATAAAATACCATTAACATGTCATATTACTACTAATGGGACATTAATATCTAAGTCAATGGCAAGGCAATTTAAGCAATTAAATATTAATAGTTTTCAAATCTCTATAGATGGAAATAAATCGGCACACGATAAAGTTAAATACTTTAAAAACAATAAAAATAGTGCATATGATACAACGATAAAAAACATAATTTTAATTTTAGAAGCAAACATTAATGCCGTTGTTGATGTTAGAATTAATTTTGATAAAGACACATTGTCTGATATTGATTCTGTGTTAAATGCTTTCCCAATTGGACTGAGAAAACAAATTAATATTGATTTTCATAAAATATTCCAATTGACTAAGATTAAAGATGTTGATATTAATATATTTGTAGAAAAAGCAAAAACACTCGGTTATAGTTCATCTTATTGGGCTTTTAGACCACAGCGGTTCTATACTTGTTATGCAGATAAATATTTTCATGCTGCAATTAATTTTGACGGCAAAGTTTTTAAGTGCACAGCTCGAGATTATACTGAAAAATTTCAAATTGGCACTTTGTTGGAAAATGGCAAAATTGAGTATATTGGTTTTAAACAATTTGAAATGCATGCTCTTGCTTCATTCGAAAATGAGCAATGTTTAAAGTGTAAATATTTGCCATTATGTTTTGGTCCATGTATTCAGTTTGCTTTTGATAAAAATAATAATGATTGTAATCGTGATATTTGTGCAAAGAATAATTGGGAAATGACCGTAAATGATTTTATCATTTCCAAGTATAAAGAATCATTAAAAATTAATGATTCAGAAAAGTAGCTCTATAGTCCTCTATAGTCTATTCTGAATATTTGTTTTAATTAAATCAACATTGATATTTATCAATAATTATTACATTGTTGATATGAAAAAAAGGGAAATAAATTTAAAATAAACATAAAAAATGAAAAAGAAACTTTTTTGCACAATATTGATATTATTTTGGTTTTCATCAATAGCTTCTCCACAAAACGAGATAAAAAACAACTTTACAATTGAAGAAAAGATAATTAGTTTATCAACAATATGGAAAGAAGCCGATGAAAATTTTCCCTATTTTGATAGATTTTCAACAAATTATTGGGATTCTTTGTATCATTTGAAATTAACAGAAGTTCTCCATTGTGACAATGACATCGAATTCTTCGGAATTCTTGAAACATTTATCAATAGTCTATATGACGCACATACTAAAATCATATTTTCTAACGATTATCCAGTAATTAAAAATCGGAATATCAGCAAGCCAGATTTGTGTGTGACTTGGTTGAACGATGGCTTTTATGTGGAATTTGTGTCGAAAGAGTTGGAAAAGATTATTCAGCCAGGAGCTAAGATTCTGACGATTAATGGAATTGAAACAGAAAAATATGCCAATCAACACCTTCCGCTCGAGGTTGCATCTAAATATTCTCATGTTGTTAGATATTATGCTAGATGGTATTTGTTTAACGGCCCATTGGGCTCAGTTATAAAAATTAAATATCTGTCGTTGAAAGGTGAAATATCAGAAATTGAGTTGGTTAGAAAAAGGAATCCAGGCAGCGAACGGATTTATTTGAATAAGAAATCGTTATCACTTGGGGAGGATAATGGTTTGATCTTCTCAATCAATACTGAGAATGTTGGATATTTTAACATGTCGGGAATGATTACTAAAGAGACGGTCGATTTTTTTAATTCAAAAATTGATTCAATTCGAACTTGTGAAGGGCTTATTATTGATTTAAGGAATTCATCGGGAGGATCTTCATATGGCAATCAAATTGTCGATTACTTTTCAAAGGTTGAATCTTATCAAAGTTTTGCAATGAAAGTTAGAATCAACAATTCATTCTATAAGGCATTAGGTGCCTATTCTGATAAAGAAATTGTGAAGAATATTGGAGGAAATCCAAGACATTTTGAATATCAAGACTACTATAAAGGACATGCTTTTGATTCTATCATTTACAATTCACAACGAAATATTGCCCCAATAACTATTCCTGTTGTGGTGCTTGTGAATCCTAGTGTAAGTTCAGCCACGGAAACCATGTTGATTAGCTTTATTAATGCTAGAGCAGGAGTTATTATTGGACAACCGACTATGGGAAGTTGTACGCAACCTTTATTTATTCCTTTAAAGAATATTGGATATTTTCAGGTTGCCACTCAAAAACCGACCTACAGCGATGGAACATACTTCGATTACATTCATCCAGATATTTTGGTTAATCCAACGCTGAAGGGATATATGGAAGGTCGTGATGAAATATTAGAAGCTGGGTACAAATATTTCAAAAATAGGTAGAGGAAATGAGTTTCCCATTCTACACTCAACCCGATGCTAAGGACTGCGGTCCCGTCTGCTTGCGAATGATCGCCAAACATTATGGGAAAAACTATTCTCTTCAAAATTTGAGGGATAAAAGTTTTATCACTCGCGAAGGCGTTTCTTTACTGGGGATTAGCGATGCTGCGGAAAGTTTAGGGTTTAAAACAATAGGTGTACGTATTCCAATTGAAAAACTTATAAATGAGGCTGCTTTGCCTTGTATTGCACATTGGAAACAAAACCATTTTGTGGTATTATATAAAATCAGTAAAAATGGAAACTTTCATGTTGCCGATCCAGCACATGGGTTGATAAAATATACCAAAGAAGAGTTTTTATTAGGTTGGTTAAGCACCAAAAAAGACGGTGAAGACAGTGGGATTGCACTTTTACTTGAACCCACCAACGACTTTTACGAGCATGATGGAGATAAAACGAATAAACAGAAAATATCTTATTTTTTTAAATATCTGCGACCATATAAAGGATTGATGATTCAACTGATTTTGGCTATGGTTGCGGGAAGTTTGCTTCAGTTGATTTTCCCTTTTCTTACCCAAGCAGTGGTCGATGTCGGGATTGGCACAAGCAATCTTAATTTTATCACTCTTGCGTTAATTGCCCAACTTGTTTTGTTTATCAGCCAAATGTCGGTGGGTTTTATCCGAAGTTGGATTTTATTGCATATCAGCACTCGAATCAATATTTCTTTAATCTCCGACTTTTTGATAAAATTGATGAAGTTGCCTATCGGTTTTTTCGATACAAAAATGATTGGAGACATTATGCAACGCATTGGTGATCATGCTCGAATTGAGTCATTCCTAACAGGTTCTTCAATTAGAACCTTGTTCTCTTTTGTTAACTTCATTGTTTTTGGTGCAGTGTTAGCATATTACAGTTTATGGGTTTTAGCTGTCTTTCTTATTGGAAATACGTTGTATGTGCTTTGGGTCTTGTATTTTATGCGTTATCGCCGAGATTTGGATTTCAAACGCTTTGCCGCAGCTTCGCAAGAGCAATCGAATGTAATTCAACTCATTACTGGGATGCAAGAGATAAAACTCAATAATTGCGAAAAGCAAAAAAGGTGGACATGGGAACGAATTCAAGCAAAGTTGTTTAAAATCAACATTAAAGGTCTTGCTTTAGGTCAATATCAGGAACTTGGTTCCATGTTTTTCAGTCAGACCACCAGCATTTTTATCACTTTCTTAGCTGCCCAATCGGTCATTAAAGGCGATATGACCATAGGGATGATGATGTCGTTAACTTATATAATCGGTCAACTCAGTGCTCCAATATCCGAGTTTATTGGCTTTGCACGAGCCATGCAGGATGCAAAAATCAGTTTGGAGCGGTTGGCTGAAATTCATCAAAAAGAGGATGAAGAAGAAGCAAGTAGCACGCAAATTGATATATTGCCAGAAGTAAAAACAATGGAAATTTCCAATTTGAGCTTCAGTTACGATGGTGCCGATAGAGATTACGTACTTGATGATATTAATCTCACCATTCCGGAGCGTAAAGTTACGGCAATTGTCGGTGCTAGCGGTTCGGGGAAAACCACGTTGGTGAAGTTGCTTTTGGGGTTTTATCAACTCAATAAAGGTGATATCAAAATTGGAGAAACTTCACTTAAGAATATAAATCCGCATGTTTGGCGTTCTAAAACTGGTGCAGTAATGCAAGATGGATTTATTTTTTCTGATTCAATTGCTGACAATATTACCGTTAGTGATGAATCACCAGATAAAACACGATTGCTTCATGCAGTTAAAGCAGCGAATATTCAAGATTTTGTGGAAAGTTTGCCTTTGGGTTACAATACAAAAATTGGACAAGAGGGAAACGGTGTAAGCCAAGGGCAGCGGCAGCGAATTTTGATTGCTCGTGTAATCTATAAGAATCCTGAATTTATATTTTTTGACGAAGCAACCAACGCACTGGACGCCAACAACGAAAAAATCATCATGCAAAATCTGGATGAATTTTTCAAAGGCAAAACCGTGGTTGTAGTCGCTCATAGATTAAGCACCGTAAAAAATGCAGACAAAATTATTGTGATGGAAAAAGGGAAAATAATCGAAGAAGGCACCCACTCTGACCTGACAAAAAAGCGAGGTGCATATTACGAACTAGTAAAGAATCAATTGGAACTTGGAAACTAATAATTAGCAAATCAAGAAATGCCACAAATAGAAGATTTATCAAAAATTGAGATTAGAAGCGAAGAGGTGCAAGAAATCATCGGCAATCCTCCACGTTGGATTATTCGTTGGGGTGTGAGCATCTTGTTTATCCTTGTTGTGGTGCTAATTGTTGGAAGTTACTTTTATAAATATCCTGAAGTAATTCAATCCACCGTAATAATAAATACCGAGAATATGCCTGCCGTAATTGTGGCAAAATCCTCTGGTAAATTGGAAGAGATTTTTGTGCAAGATAAGGCGTTTGTTGAAAAAAACTCGCCATTAGCAATTTTGGAAAACGGAGCAGTATTCAAAGATGTAACCTTGTTGCAACAACGTATCGACACCATTAAACAAAAGTTGATTTCAGATACAAAAATGGATTTCACTCTTTCTGGGGGCTTAATCTTAGGCGATATTCAGCCTGCTTACATGTCTTTCACTAAAGCGTTAAATGATTACGAAATTTACAAAGAAACCGATTTTTTAGCAAAAAAAGCCGAAGGAATAAAGATACAAATTGGACAGTTTCAGAAGTTATATGCAAAAATGGTTTCTCAGACCTCTATATACAAAGAGCAACTTGAGTTAATTGAAAATCAGCTAAACAGAGATTCGATGTTACTGGATTCAAAAGCGATTTCAAAAAGCGATTTCGAAAAATCGAGAAACACTTATTTACAATATAAACTGTCTTATGAAAGTTCAAAGGTGTCCCTCGATAACACTCAGATTACTATTGCCCAAATGGAACAAAATCTACTGGAAATTAATCAGCAGAGTTTTGAGCAACGAAAGCTATTATTATTGTCGTTGCAAACTGCAATTGACAACTTGCAGAATCAGATTAACGCATGGACAAAAATGTATGTTTTATCAACTCCCATAAGTGGGAAAGTTGCGTTTATTAAGTTTTGGAGTAAAAATCAAAATGTGCAAATGGGAAACGAAGTGTTTTCAGTTGTACCAATAGCTGAAAGTAAAATTGTTGGAAAAATAAAGTTGCCAATTAAAGGTTCAGGAAAAGTGAAAGAGGGTCAACAGGTTAATATTAAATTAGATAATTACCCCTATTTGGAATACGGAATAATCATCGGTAAAATCAACTCCGTTTCTTTGATGCCTTCCGATGATAATTATTCTGTCGAGGTTGAGTTTCCAAATGGGTTAACCACCAATTATAAGAAAAAACTGGCTTTTGGTCAGAACATGCAAGGTTCAGCAGAAATAATCACCGAAGATATTCGTTTGATAGAGCGTTTTATTCAACCGTTGAGGTATATTTTGAAGAAGCAATAAAATATGATGAGAGGGCTAAAAACATTAACAAAAAAACATATGTGGTTTGGAAACTGAATGCAACAAGAAACTGACAGTGACTCGAAAAGTTCAAACAAGGGCATCGCACAAGGTCAAGCACATTTGCAATTAAAACCATAAAAGACAAAAAATGCAAAAAGAGCTTGCCCTCCTTCATCCGCACAATGAAATTACTGTGCATTTAGAAACGAAAGACAAAGCCCAGCTGCCAACAAAGGCTATGGAATAATGGCGGGTGAGAACGTAATTAGGAAGTTTAAAAATATTTTTTAACTTTGCTCGTATGATGACAGGAAAAGGGTGCTAAAACCGCCACTATTCATAGCCTCGGGCGTCAGACTGTCTAAAAACCTTCTTTCCCCCTTATGTTATTAACAGTCTGATTGTTAATAGCTTATCTTATTTTCGTTTGGTTAATTGTCTGATTTTCATTATATTTACTTTATAATTTAAACACAGTTTTTTATGAAGTTTATAAATGGCACAAACAGACATCAGATTGAAATCTATACTGGTTGTT
>JAQUGA010000105.1 GCA_028684405.1 Bacteroidales bacterium
TTGCCAATACCGTAACCTGCTGCGATTACTGTAATTGCTGCTCCTAGAGCGGATCCAAGTAATGCTAACGAGTTGTCGGCTGCTGCTTGTAAGATAACTGATAAAATTGACATGATTTTATTTTTTTGGTTAAACAATAGTGTTTCTTATTCTGTAATTGCGTTCACTGCTTCAGGAACAAGCTCATGCTCGTGATGATGCTCTTCTACGGCCATTCCAAAATAGAGGGCAGACAATAGTGTGAAAACATAGGCTTGTATAAAGCTAACTAATATTTCAAGCATTCCGATAAAAACAGATAGTAGTACCGAAACAACTGAAATTCCGTATGCGGCTGCTGCCGATATTTCTCCGAAAATAATAATTAAGCAGACAAATCCCAGAGCGATGATATGTCCTGCTGTGATGTTTGCAAAAAGACGAACCATTAATACAAATGGTTTTGTGATGGCACCCAAAACCTCAATTATAGGCATCAATGGAAGGGGGAGTTTTAGCCACCATGGAACACCAGGCGTGTTGAACATGTGTGCCCAATAGTTTTTGTTTCCAGTAAATGTAATGACCAAAAATGTAAACAATGCTAATACCGCACATACGGTAATATTACCTGTTACGTTAGCCCCACCTGGAAAAAAAGGAATCAATCCCATAAGGTTGTTTATGAGTATGAAAAAGAATAGTGTGAGTAAAAATGGTAAGTATTTTTGGTATTTTGGACCAATTGAACTTTTGGCAATATCATCTACTACAAAAACGATAATCGGTTCAATCAGCGATTGTAAGCCTTTAGGACTGGATACTGGGTTTTTTTGATAACGTTTAGAAATTCGAACAAAAAGGATGCTAATAATGAATATACTTATAAAAAGCGAAAATACATTTTTTGTAATTGAAAAATCATAAATTTTGGCATTTTCGTCAATGTTTCCATCTTCTTGTACTTTTACGATTTTTCCCTTATGAGGGCCTTCAGCAGGCAAAGCGTAGCCTTTATATGTTGCATGGCCGTGTTCAAAGCGAGACGACATAAAAGTTTTTATTTTTCCACCATCTAAAATAATAATGGGCAATGGAATGGAAATATGTTTTTCGCCCACTGTAGCAATGTGCCATTCATGGCTATCAATAATATGGTCGATTATTAATTCACCCGCATTAAATTTTTCTTTTTCACCCTCAGATGCCTGTGTCGTTTGTGTAGTAATAAACACAAGAAAAAACAATACAAGTATGGATAAGGTTTTGTTTAAATTAATTCTTCTCATGATGCTTTATGTTGTTTTTGCATTTCAGACAGCCAATTTATGCAATTTTTTTAATTAGAAAAAAGATTTCTCGATAAATAAATTCTTAAATTTCAATATCCCCCGCTTTTATTTCTTTAAATCTGTGTCTTTCAAATTGTTGGATTGGATTATTTTTAATTGTTTTAAAACTATTAAAAGTTCAAAAAATGTAAAAAGTAAATATGAAAATGCAAAATTCAGAATAAATATTTTTGCACTCCCTTTGGTTGTGAAAATTACGATTAGAATTGTAGATAAATAAATAAGTAGCTTAGCGGTGGTTCCTCCCAAAAACATATTGACAAATTTCTTTGGCTTATCTACAGCAAATTTTATGATGAAGTAATGAAAAGCTAGGCTAACAGTGATAAACAGAAGAAGAATCCATGGAAATGCCTCTGAAATAAGGTTAGGGGCTGTTTTGATAAGGATTTGTTGCAATAGTATCATGACAATACTAAGAGCCAATATGTAGATAATAAAGCGAAAAAAAAGTTTTTTTACCATACAATATTATTTTTTTAGAAAATCTTTGATTCCTATGTAAATAGCTATGAATACCGATAGAAGCGATAAACAAAGGGTGAAAATAGGGAATTTTATCGATGTGTATTGATCCAGTTTAAGACCTCCAAAAGTCCCAATTACAATAATACTCATCATTTGAAAAGCCAATGAAGAGTATTTTGCATAATCTTTCAGTCGATTGTTTCGTCTATTCGTCATCTAATGTCTCGTCGGTTGGAGTGTATTTTTCGTTCTCCATTGAGCAATTTCCAGTAAATTGAGCACCAGGTTCAATCGCCAGTTTTCCAATAGTCAAATTTCCAATTAAGTTAGAGGTTGATTTAAGTGTAAGCAGTTCGCCAACTTTGACATCGGCTTTTATTTTTCCTGAAAAATCAGCATTTTGACAGTGGATTTCGCCATCCACAACGCCTGTTGTACCAATTACGACCTTTGATTTTGATGTTATCGAGCCGATTAGTGTACCGTCAATTCTAAAATCACCATTAGAAGTAATGTCGCCTTTAAAAATTGTTCCCGAAGCAATTAAATTAATTGAAGGGATTTCTTGTTCGTAGTTTTTTGCCATATTATTTGTTATTAAAGAGCCAAATTACATCAAATTTTGATAAATACAAAAAAATGTGCAATGTTTTTTTTTGTGTTTTTATTTTGTTTGAGAATTCACTATTTACGCACATTAAAACCAGTCTAAGCTATTTATAGTAAAAAACGATTTTTATATGTGTTTGATTTTCGTATCTTTAAAATCAGACGTTGAGGTTTTTTTAGTCTCTCTTATTTTAAATAATGTTCTTTAAAAAAAGCATCGTATTTTGACCGTAAATCTTTATTTCGGTAGTAGAGCAAATAGTTTTTGTCCGACATTATATATTGTGTAATATCATTTGTGTTGATGCCTTTCATTACGTCAGCATGTTCTTTTATAAAATTCAAATAGTCCATTGCTTTCGTTTTATTATCGAATTTTGAAATCGTAATTATTTGAGTTGTATTGTCTAGATACATGCTGCTAATTTCAAATTTCTGAGTGCCAAAAAACTTTGTGTTGAAATCAGAAATTCGAATTTTCATATCATTAAAATTCGCTTTTCTTATATCGGCTATAAAAACATAGAAATGAAACTCATTTTGACTATAAATGAAATTGTTTTGAACACTATTAGAATCAGCAGCATTGCCAAGTCCGCTGCCAGTTGCTGGTTTTTTAGTGCTAAGAATAATTTGAGCACGCTCGGTGAGTGGGTGAGTGGGATGCTGGATGATGAATTTTTCGAGATTGGCTACCAACGAATCTGTACCGTTAACAAACTCGTGTGAAATGGCTTTCAAATATTCAAAGCGAGCTACAAGGTCTTCATTTTTTTTGAAATTTTTACCAGCTTCGTTTCCATTTTGAATTACAATTGCATAGTTTTTACTTTGGAAAGCTTCATACGTTATTTTGTATAAGTTTTCGCCGGCTTTGTTGCGTTCTTCAATTTTAGAATAATAATTAGGATCTTTAAGAATCTCCGCATAATCACTCTCGGGGAAATTGTTAAGAATTATGTTCTTGTAATAATTTGCTTTGTCAGTGTTGTTTGATTCGGTATGTGCTTGATATAGAATAAAATAAGATTGAAGGGCTAGGTTGTGATTGGGATAGCGTTGCACAAGTGACTCAAATGTTTCGTTTGATTTGGGAATGTCTTTTAGTCCATCTCTGTATATAAAAGCTGCATTATAGAGTGCTTTGACAATCAGTTCATGCGATCTGTTCATTCGTTCTTCGGTGAGGGGCAAGTTCACCATATATGTTTGTCTGTTTTTGGGGTCGGTTGGTCTTGCTACAATGGTGTCCTCGTCGTCTTCATCGTCGTATGGATCGGCAAATGGGTCGTCTTCCAAAATGTTAGTAAGCTGTTTGTTGCTCAATCGCCAATTGTCTTCCAATTTTCGTTCTCCCCATTTTTGCCTAAACTCATTGGATCCATAAGCCATGGCTGAAGGATTGTAGAAATACCAGTTTCCGGCGGTCGCCAAATCCGGTGGGCGATTCATATTGGCTTGTGCAATGGCAATTTGTCGGAGTCGTTCTTCTTCCAGGCGAGCTCGCTCTTGTTCGTTGTAATCGGCAATTAATTTGTCGATAAAACGATTTCTATCGGATTCCGACATCAGTGCTATGCGTTGCAAACTGTCTTGGGTTTGAACAATATTTAGATTGGTCACCAATTTGGTTAGTAGCTCTGTTTTTATTTTTATTTCATTTAAGTTTGGATACTCTTTTGGTAAAAAAGTAATCGTGGTATCATAATATTTTTGTGCCTCAGTATAATTTAAATTTCTGAAGTGAATATCGGCCAAGCTAAGGGCGGATACTGCTTTTTGAGTATTGTTGTGGGTGCTCGATTCTACTGATTTTGTCAGGTATTCTATTGCAGATGGTTCGTCGGGCTCCATCAGGGAAACTTCGGCCAATGTATAGTAAATGACATCATGAAATTCATCATTTTTTTTCTCTTTCAAGAGTTTTTCAAGAATATTCATGACATATTGTTTGTCGCCAGTTCCGTTTGAGATGCACTTGGCCATGTTGATGTGAGCATTAAATGACATTTCGTATTTTGGATTGCGCTTAATAACCATTTTATAGTTGTCATAAGCCGCTTCAAAAGAGCCTGTTTTTTCGTATAATTGAGCTAAAATAAATAATAGTCTTGTTTTTTGATCTTTTGGCATTTTTATCATCAATGCATCTTGAATAGGAATTATTGCTGGTTGATAACTCTCTTGTTTGATGAAGAAATCAGCATATGCCATATTGAAGAGCAATTTCAGTTTTTTGCTGGATGATTTTTCAAATTTATATTTTAGTTCTTCAAAAAGAAAATCGGCTCGGGTCATTTCATCCAATTCGGAGGAAGTTCGAGCAAGCCAAATGGAGGCCTCAAGGATAACGTCGGGATTTTTATAATTATTAATGATAAAATTAAACGTTCGTTGAGCTGTTTCATACTCTTGTTTATAAAAAAAAGCTTCCCCCATCATTTGGTAAGCCATAGGAATGTACTTGTTATACTCTTTTCCACGAATATAAATAGAGTGTTTTTTGATGGCTTTAGACGATTTTTCAATAACTCTGTCCATTTGTGGAGCCACTGCTTGAGCTTCGGTTTTTTGAAATCGAGGGAAAACGGGCAAAATGCGAGTGTAATTTTCTTTCGCATTTTTATTTAGTTCAAACAGTCCGCTTTTGTAGCTCTCTTTGCCATTAAAAAGAATATTATATTTTGCCGTAATACCATGATATGTCCTATTTGTCCATTTGTTTTTTTTGGTGGAACATGAAAACATGACTGGAATGATGATTATCAATGCAAGGAAAAAACGAAAAGTATGATTTATAGATTTCAATTCTTTAAATTTTAATGGAAAACATGTTTAATAATTTTCTATATGTTTTTTTATTTTCTCTGTAGTAACGGAATCTTCTTCGCTTTATTATTTTGCAAAGTTTTATTTTTTATCGTTAAAATATTGCTTTGGAGTTTTTTCGAAGTCGTTTTTAAAATCCTCATCAAATTTAAAAGTTTGTATTTGCCAGCGTTTGTCGGGTTTATAGAAATTAAATTCAACTTTTATGGGTTGACGAGTATAACGGACGATGTATGTATATTGAGATAGGTTTGGAGATAATTCGCATTTTGAAGAAAAATCCCAGCCATGCATATTTCCAAAATAGTATAGTTTGTTCAATTTGCCTTTAATCTCGTCCAATTGCGGCATGTTTGCTATGTCGAAAAAGGGATTTGTCGAAAAGAGAAAATCAACGGCATTGTCGCTGTTGTCTTGCATAATAAAGAAAAAGTGCTCGCAAATTTTTTCGGGAGTATTTAAAGAATCCGTTTGAGCAAACGACATGAAAAATGTTGTAATAAGGATGAATAACATGCATAATCTTTTCATAATTATTGTGTTGATTCGTTTTGGCTTGCTATTGGAGTGATTTTTTTGCTGCTTTCAATGTGTTTTGGAGCAATCCTGCAATTGTCATGGGTCCCACTCCGCCAGGAACTGGAGAAATGGCTCCTGCAAGTTTTGCTGCAGATTCATAATGAACATCACCAACCAATCTGAAACCCGATTTTTTGCTGCTGTCTTCAATTCTGTGAATGCCGACGTCAATAATAGTGGCTCCTTTTTTAATATATGTTTCGTCAATCATTTGTGGTTGGCCGATGGCTATAATTAGAATATCAGCCCGCTTACAAATTTCACGTAAGTTTTTTGTTTTAGTGTGACAAACTGTAACAGAGCAGTTTCCGGGGTTAGAATTTCGAGACATTAGGATGGACATCGGTCTGCCTACTATGTTGCTACGACCCAGTACAACACATTCTTTGCCTTCGGTTTCAATCTTGGCGTGCGAGAGCATTTCTATAATTCCTGATGGAGTTGCAGGCAAATATGTTTCTTGTCCCAATACCATTTTGCCAACGTTTTCTGGATGAAATCCGTCTACATCTTTTTCGGGTTTAATGGCTTGAATAATTCTTTTTTCGCAAATATGTTTAGGCAAAGGGAGTTGTATAATCAATCCATCAATATCATTATCGTCGTTGATAAATCCGATGGACTCTAAAAGTTCTTTTTCGCTTATGGTGGACGGAAAGCGATAGATGGAAGAGATAAATCCGACCTCCTTGGCTGCTTTTTCTTTGTTGGCAACATAAGTCTGACTAGCTTCATCTTCTCCCACTAAAATGGCCGCTAAATGTGGTGCTCTTAAGCCCTTGTCTAGCATATTTTCGACCTCTGTAATAATTTCTTTTTTTATTTTGTTGGAAATCTCTTTTCCGTCAATGATTTTCATGGTGATTTTTATTTTTATTTTTTAGCGTTTTATTCTTTTAGGAAGAGCACCCTTGTTTGTAGTTACCATTTTCATCATTTTGCGGGTATCATCAAACTGTTTAATCAATCGGTTTACCTCTTGAATATTTGTTCCGCTCCCTGAGGCAATTCTTTTGCGTCTGCTTCCATTAAGCAATATTGGGTTTTCTCTCTCTTCAGGAGTCATCGATTGAATGATGGCTTCGATGCCTTTGAAAGCATTTTCGTCAATGTCGACGTTTTTAACGGCTTTTGACATTCCTGGAATCATCCCCACTAAATCCTTGATGTTTCCCATTTTTTTTATTTGGTTGATTTGTCCCAAAAAGTCGTTAAAGTTAAATTGATCTTTGGCAATTTTTTTCTGAAGTTTTTTAGCCTCTTCTTCATCATATTGTTCTTGAGCTTTCTCCACAAAAGTGACGATGTCGCCCATGCCCAAAATCCGATCTGCCATACGTTCTGGATGGAAAACATCAATGGCGTCCATTTTTTCGCCCAAGCCCACAAATTTGATGGGCTTATTTACGATAGATTTTATGGTTAGTGCAGCACCACCACGAGTATCCCCATCTAGTTTTGTCAAAATTACACCCGTAAAGTCCAAACGGTCATTAAATGCTTTAGCCGTATTCACTGCATCTTGGCCCGTCATGGAGTCAACTACAAATAATATTTCGTGTGGATTCAGGTTGTTTTTCAGGGAACTAATTTCATCCATCATCATTTCGTCTACTGCCAATCGACCTGCCGTATCTATAATCACGGTATTGAAGCCGTTCATTTTAGCATGTTTTACTGCTTTTAGGGCAATGTCAACTGGTTTTTTGCTTTCGATGTCGGAAAATACTTCAACTCCAATTTGACTACCAAGGGTTTGAAGTTGGTCAATCGCTGCTGGACGGTAAACGTCACAGGCAACAAGCAAAGGTTTTTTTCCTCTTTTATTCTTTAGATGGGATGCTAGTTTGGCTGAAAAAGTAGTTTTTCCTGATCCTTGCAAACCAGCCATTAGTATAATTGTTGGGTTGGCTTGTGTTTCGATGTCTACTTTTGTAGAACCCATAAGTTCCGTCAACTCATCATGCACAATTTTAATCATCAATTGTGATGGCGAAAGAGCAGTTAAAACATTTTGACCTAGTGCTTTTCTTTTAACTTCATCCGCAAAATCTTTGGCCACTTTGTAACTTACGTCGGCATCTAAAAGCGCTTTGCGAACCTCTTTTAAAGTTTCAGCAACATTTATTTCGGTAATTTGACCATGTCCTTTTAGTACCTTAAAGGCTCTATCAAGTTTATCGCTTAAATTTTCAAACATATAATATTAGTATTGTTATTGGTTAATACATTTTGCAAATGTACAAAAAAAGCGTAAATCAGATTTGTTTTACGGCATTTTAAGACAAGACTTTTTTGAAAATTTCAATATTTATATAAAAAAAGCCAATTTCCGTTGAAATTGGCTTTTTTTATTTTCAGATACAATTAACGCAGTATTGTAAAGTGTCCGCTGTATTCTCGTCTTCTGCCTTCCAAATCTTTTATAAAGAA
>JAQUGA010000106.1 GCA_028684405.1 Bacteroidales bacterium
TTTTCAGTAATTTACACCCTTTATGGATGTGAAATAAATTGCGGAAAAGCAATATTTTTTAAAAAAACCAAAACCAAGCCTCTCTTTTTTATTTTATACATATTCGCTTCTTATGCTGAGTGTTACACAGCTTTCTGAAACAGGTTCGGAATGACTTCAAGAGATTCCGAAACGAGTTCTGAATGACCGTGGATGTCTTTCCGAAAGCAAACCAATGACGGATGTTTCATACCTACGGCATGAAGGTTATTCTCGGAGATTAGCTTTTTTTACCGATCTCATGTCCCTATGGGACATAAGCTCAAAACGATACTGCCCCAAAAAGTGTGTAAAGCTCAAAAAAATACGATTTTTGTAATAGAAACCACTATTGTCCGATAAAATAAGAAAGTATTGTTTTGGCGTAAATTGCTTCTATCAATTTTTTCCTCAATCCTAAAGGATGAATTGATTTTCAGTAATTTACACCCTTTATGGATGTGAAATAAATTGCGGAAAAGCAATATTTTTTAAAAAAACCAAAACCAAGCCTCTCTTTTTTATTTTATACATATTCGCTTCTTATGCTGAGTGTTACATAAGATAATCAGATTTTTATCGAACAACAGTGAATAAAATTAGGTATTCCAAAAAAAAATTCGCGATTTTTTAAGGTCTCTTTTCTTGACAGCGTTTTTTGATAAATAAGAAAAAATGCAAAATAAGAAAACCCAAGAAAATTCCTAAAAAGTTAGAGAAAAAATCAATTACATTGTAGGTGCGATAGGGAATAAAATAGTGCAATCCTTCCATACAAAAAGCAAAAACAGTTCCAATGCTCAACCACATGATCGGCTTATATCTAAGAAAATAACCCCAAAAAGCCCACGGTAAAAACGCTATTATGTGAAAAAAATAATCAAACCTGATTTCGACATCAAAGTTTGAAACATCTATTTTATCGTCTAAATTAAAAACAACCAAAGCGAGTAGCAGATGGAGGAGCAAATAGCTTACAAAAGCAACTCGGACATGAGAAAGTTTCATAAATTTCATTTTTTAACAGCAGTCATGCTGTGAGTAGTACCACCTCCAAGTCCGCCCCATCGCAAGTAAAGATCCAATTTTTTTTTATCTTTAAAGCTTCCCGAGCAATAATGAGTTGGAAAACCTGAAAGAATGCCATCTTCATCAATAATCAATTCTATGCTTTTATCGACCGCATATTTAATGAGAATTTTTGATTTTTCTTTGCCATATTCGATTTTGCCATTATGTGTTTCGGAATAATTGTACAAAACCCCCTCGTTCATCGTAAATGAGTGATAATGAACATCAAACGTCCAATCGCCAAGGTATTTATCTCGATGATCAAAGGGGATTTTTTTGCATGCAGAATGACTCATCAGAACAACGATTAAAAGTGCTAAGCTATATAATATAAGTTGTTTTTGCTTCATTTTATCGTTATTGCTTTTATTTGCTTAGTTCAAAGATAGAAAAAATCAAGTGAAGTTCTAAAAATGAATGTTTTAAAATAACAAAAAAACGTAAAATCCAATCAAAAAATAATGTATTTTTGCATCATGAAATTTAGAACTAGCTATATCATTATTATAATCAGTATTGTATTGGTTTTTGGAACCTCCTGCAATAAGTATCAAAAAATACTAAAAAAAGGCGATTTAGAAACGAAATACGAAACCACTTTAAAATTATACGAAAAAGGCGATTACATTACTGCCTTGCAGTTTTTAGACGAACTAATTCCCTTATACAGAGGAAATGAAAAGCTGCAAAAACTGATGTATATCTACCCATATAGTTACTACAAAAACGGTGATTTTATGATTGCTGCTTATCATTTTAAGCAATATTCCAGAGTTTATCCAAATACTCCGGAAGCCGAAGAGTGTGATTACATGTCGGCATATTGCTCCTATATGGATTCTCCCCCAGCAAACTTGGAACAAACCAATACCCACAAAGCCATTCGCGATTTGCAGCTTTTTATCAATAAATATCCAAAAAGCGATCGTATTGCAAAATGCAATGAATTGATTGATGAACTTAGAGATAAACTTTCTAAAAAAGATTTCAATATTGCTAAAATGTACTTTCACATCGAAAGTTACAATGCAGCTTCGATTGCTTTTAATAATCTAATAAAAGAGTATCCCGATACCAAATACAAGGAAGAAGCGATGTTTTATCTGGTTCGAAACTACTACCAATATGCTTCAAAGAGTACAGAAGCTCGTAAAAAAGAGCGTTATTTTAGTGCCATAGAATCGCATCAAAAATTGCTTGAATCGTTCCCCGAATCAGAGTATTTGAAAGAAACGGAAAATATTGCCAAAATGGCTGAACGTCAAATTGAAAAAATTAAATAACCCTAAAAATATTTAAACGAATGGATTACAGAAAGTATAATGCCGATACACAAGCTGTGACTAGAAATCTTAATGATTTTGATAAAGAGACCGAAAATATCTACGAAAGCATTGTTATTTTAGCAAAACGAGCCAACCAAATATCGAGTGATTTAAAAGAAGAACTGAATCGAAAAATTGAAGAATTTTCAACTTCAAATGACAATTTGGATGAAGTTTTTGAAAACAGAGAACAAATTGAATTGGCTCGCTATTACGAACAATTGCCAAAAGCCACCTTAATGGCTATTTATGAGTATTTAAACGACATGATTTATTACAGAAATCCGTCAAAAGAAAAAGATTCAATCGAATAATAATCCGCTTTAATGCCGGAACAAAAAAACATATTAATAGGAATAACGGGAGGAATTGCGGCTTATAAATCGCTTTTCCTCATTCGTTTATTTGTAAAGCACCATTACAATGTAAAGGTGGTGGCTACAAAGAACGCCTTGGAGTTTGTTACCCCGCTCAGTATTGAAACTCTGAGCAATAACAAATTGTATTCCGACGTTTTTGCCTCTCCCGATGAGTACAGTACTGAACATATTTCGATCAGCGATTGGGCGGATGTTTTTATTGTTGCTCCGGCTACTGCAAATTGTCTTGGCAAATACGCTGGAGGAATTGCTGATGACGCTCTTTCGACGACTTTATTGGCATTCAACAAACAAGTTTTTATGGCACCTGCAATGAATTCGAAAATGCTCGATCACTTTTCGGTACAAAAAAACATTTCATATCTTCAAAACCAAGGAGTCCGTTTTATAGATGGAACATACGGCGACCTAGCCTGTGGTTATGAAGGAAAAGGAAGAATGGCGGAACCAGAAATTATTTTTCAAGAAGTTGATTCATTTTTGTCGAACGATAAGATTTTGAAAAACAAAAAAGTCCTTATTACTGCTGGTCCCACCTATGAAGCCATTGATCCTGTTCGTTTTATAGGAAATCACTCAACAGGCAAAATGGGTTTTGCGATAGCACAAGCATGTGCCGAAAAAGGAGCGGATGTAACGCTTATTAGCGGTCCGGTTGCCCTCGAAACACCGCCAAACGTAAAACGGATTAAGGTAGTTTCTACCGAAGAGATGTTTCAAGCCTGTTTGACTCACTTTCCATCCTCAGAAATTACTATTATGGCAGCTGCTGTGGCGGATTATAAACCCACAAACATCAGTTCTATAAAACTAAAGAAGACAAATGACCATATGCAACTCAATTTGTCAAAAACAACAGACATTTTGTCGACACTTGGAAAACAGAAAAGAGAAAATCAATGTTTGGTTGGTTTTGCACTGGAAACAAATGATGAAATTGACAATGCCATAAAAAAACTACATACTAAAAAGCTTGATTTTATCGTTCTTAATTCCTTAAATGACGATGGTGCTGGTTTTGCTTTTGATACAAATAAAATTTCAATCATTGATAAAGACGCTCAAATCACGAACTTCCCACTCAAAAGCAAAAAAGAAGCAGCTCAAGATATTTTGAATACCATTATAAATTGCATTTTTTAATCCAAAAAAGATATGATACATCGAATACTCTATACTGTTAGCACTGTTTTTTTTCTGTTTATAAACATACAAAACACGAATGCTCAAGAGTTTATTTGCCAAATCATGGTGAATACTTCTAAAATACAAACAGCAGACAAAACCCGTTACGAGACTTTACAAAAGGATTTATATGAATTTGTAAACAATCGTTCTTGGTCAAACTACCAATATCGAAACGAGGAGAAAATCGAATGTAGCATTATGATTACCCTTGACGACCCAGGCTCGAGCAATGAAATGAAGGGTCAAATGAATGTTCAGCTTCGCCGTCCAGTTTATAAATCTTCATACAATACTGTTCTATTGAATTACATTGACAAGGATGTTCAATTTACATACGTTCAAAATGAACCTTTGGATTACGTTGAAAATACGTTTACGAACAACTTAACTTCACTTATTGCCTTTTATTTAAACATATTTTTGGGAATTGATGCCGATACATTTAGCCCAAATGGTGGAAGCGAATATTATCAAAAAGCCAATAACATCGTTAATACCTGCCAAAATCGTGCAGAACTTGGATGGAAATCATTTGAAAATCAAAGAAACAGATATTGGATGGTAGAAAATTTGCAAAACTCGTCCTACGCCAAAATTAGGGAGTTTCTTTACAAATACCACCGATTGGGTCTCGACAATATGTCGGACAACGTAGAACAGGCCAGACAGACCATTACCGAGAGTCTGGAAGTCTTACAAATGGCAAACCGTGAAAGACCTGGGCTTTTTGTGATTTCTCTGATTGTGCAAGCAAAGGCAGACGAAATTATCAATATTTATTCTCAGGCAAATCAAACGGAAAAAACACGTGTTATTGCCATAATGCGAGAACTCGATCCGGCCAATGCTTCGAAATATCAGACCATTGCAAATCCCAGATAAGCCATAACCGTATGTTAAAATCTTTGTGGGTTGAAAATTATGCTTTAATCCGAAAAATTGAAATACAATTTGATTCGGGATTTCATGTCATTACGGGTGAAACGGGTGCTGGAAAATCTATTTTGGTAGGAGCTTTGTCACTTCTACTAGGACAAAGAGCCGATTTTTCGATGGTTTCGGACGCACAAAAAAAATGTATTGTCGAAGGTGTTTTTGATGTGTCAGATTTGGATCTTTCAAATTTCTTTGACCAAAATGACATCGATAATGATCCAAGTTTAATCATTCGTCGGGAAATAAATCCACAAGGAAAATCTAGGGCTTTTATCAACGATACACCCGTGAGTTTGAATTTATTAAAAGAACTAAGCTCAAAACTTTTTGACATACATTCTCAACACGAAAACTTACTGATTGCTCAAAAAGATTTTCAACTAAACCTCATCGACCAATTTGCTCAAAATCAAGAGCTTAAAAGCCAATATAAAAATAAATTTTTACAATACAAAAAACTTCATTCCGAACTTAACCAACTCCAAGAAAGCGAAGCAAAAACAATTGCTGATAGAGATTATTTCGGATTCCTTTTTAACGAACTTTCGGAAGCACAACTGCAAGAAGAGGAATTGCCAAAAATTGAAGAGGAGCTAAAAAGCATCCAAAACATTGAAAACATCAAACAACAGCTTTTAAAAACAGATTCAATTCTCTCTACATCAGAGTTTAATGTTTTGGAGATGACAAAAGAAGTTCGCACTTCATTGCAGGAAATTTCGGATTATTACGCACCAGCCAGAGATTTACATACCCGAATCCATTCTGTTATTATCGAAATAGACGATTTGGCAAAAGAAGTAGCTCAACTCGAAGACAACTTAAATTTTGATCCTGAAAAAGTGGCTATTCTAACAGAGCGACTGAATGTTTTGAATCATCTTTGCACTAAGCACAGAGTTGGTTCTGATAAAGAATTGATTGAAATTAAAAATCAAATAGATGAAAAACTTCAACAATTATCCAGCTCAACCGACCGACTGGAAGCATGCAGCGAAGAACTTGAAAAGTGTAAAAAAGAGCTTAGTAAAATTGCTGATAAACTTTCACAATCTCGCATAAAAGTTATGAATACTGTTTGTGATAAAATTTCTATAGCTGCAAATGATTTGGGAATGCCCGAAGCTAAATTTGAATTTAATCATACTCTTTTATCTGAATTCTCTAGCAACGGAATCGATTCTGTGGAATTGATGTTTTCGGCCAACAAAGGAATCGCACTACGTCCGTTAGAAAAAATTGCATCTGGCGGTGAATTATCGCGAATTATGTTGGCTGTTAAATCAATTATTTCCGAGCGAACCCTAATTCCCATTATTATATTTGACGAAATTGATACAGGAGTTTCTGGAGATATTGCTTCAAAAGTAGCCGTAATTATGAAGAAAATGGCAAATAACATGCAAGTTATTGCCATCACACATCTTCCACAAATTGCGGCAAAAGCAAAAACTCACTATTGGGTTTACAAAAAGAAGACCGATGACATCACAGAATCGGATATAAAAATATTAAATGGTGAAGAAAGAGTGGTGGAAATTGCCAAAATGATCAGCAACGACACTGTGACTGAGGTTTCGATGATGGCTGCAAAAGAGTTGTTGAGTTAGAATTATTTCAAGCGATAAAATGTTTCTATTTTTCTTCGTGCCCTAAGAGCAGGCAAAGAAACTATTTATCGAAAAAAGTGATCAATAGCACTAAAATTTGTAATTTTATCCTCTAAATATAGATATAGTATGTCAGGAATTTTATTTGATGCTTTGGTTTTTGGTCCTATTAAAAGTCGACGATTAGGGAACTCTCTAGGACTTAACCTTTTGCCAGGAGATGATAAGGTTTGCACCTTTAATTGTGTTTATTGCGAATGCGGTTGGGGAAAAAAGCCCTTGGGTACAGAACGAGATTTTAATGATACAAGCTTGGTGTTGCAAGCTTTGGAAAAGAGACTACAAGATCTTAAATCTGAGAATTTCCCTCTAAACAGCATTACTTTTGCTGGTAATGGAGAACCGACTCTACATCCAGATTTTCCATTTATTGTAGATCGCGTTTTGGAACTTCGTGATCAATATTTTCCTAAAACAATCATTACCTGTCTGTCAAATTCATCTACTTTGGAGAATGAAAAAATCAGATTAGCACTGATGAGACTTGACAATCCTTGGATGAAACTGGACGCTGGAAGTCAGGAGATGTTTTCTTTGATAAATCAGGACTTTCAAGATTTGAAAATTGAAAATATTGTTGAAAACTTACAAAAAATGAACGGACAATTATCCATTCAAACGCTCTTTCTGAGAGGTTTTTATAAAGGTGAAAAAATAGATAATACAAGTGAAAAAGAGATTGGTTTATGGTTAGAGCATTTAAAGAAAATAAATCCACAGAAAGTAATTATTTATCCTATTGACAGAGCGACCCCTTTGTCTGGTCTTGAAAAAATTGATGTGGATGAATTAGAAATAATTGCTAATAAAATTCGTAATGCTGGTTTCAAAACCGAAATGTATTACTAAAACTATCGAATATGGCTTGTTTGAGTGATTACGATGTAAAAATATTACTGGCTTTTGGTCAAGCACTTTCTGGAAAACGACCCTTTTCCGACTTTCTTCTTCACAATGGTTTTGCAGAATTAACCGCTTTAGCCGCCGCCATTCACTCAGACGAAGATGCACTAAAATGGCTGCTAAAAAACAAATATCCAGAATTTGCAGTTCTTATTGGAGCCATCGATGGAGAAGAGAAAGCAATGGCTTGGCTAAAAAAATACAATTTTGATTTTCTTCTACGATTCGCCCTCGCTTGCCGCAAAAACGATGAAGCCATCAAATGGTTTGTCCAAAATGACTTAAAGATCTACATTCAACTTATACAGATGATTCACAACATCTTGCAAAAACAAATTAATGATTCTGCAGATGTTCACAAACGGAGAAGGTCGTAAAAGATTTCAATTTGTATCACCATTTTCGTGTAACCACCTACATTTACAATTTGGGTTTCCTTGCCAACCTTATTATTCATCCATTTTAAAGTTCTTGTATCCATATTAAATGTTCATTCATCATCTTCCATCCAATCGGATCAAACCGCATAACAGGATTCCCACTACAAAACATAAATGGTGATTGATGCGGATACTTATCCGCCATCGGATCCATCATCCTCCGCGTTCGCTTCGGCGGACAGGCATTTAGCCAAATCCCAATTTCAATAAGACCTCTCCTCCCGTCCTCTCCTAAGATGAGAGGAAGCCGATGATTGAGTTCGTTTTTAG
>JAQUGA010000107.1 GCA_028684405.1 Bacteroidales bacterium
GATATAGAGATGCAATGATATCTCTTCGCAAATGAACAATGTTTTTCTAAAAGACACGTTTCATTATTTGGGTTTAAATCGTTTTTTGTCTATATTTGCA
This sequence comes from Bacteroidales bacterium, assembly GCA_028684405.1. GTDB lineage: Bacteria > Bacteroidota > Bacteroidia > Bacteroidales > WCHB1-69 > JAQUGA01. Next base: position 101 of record JAQUGA010000107.1, read on the forward strand.
AAATATAAAGTTAATAATCGATTTTTTTTTGCAAATATTGGTTTATTTAGTTGTTACAAAGTTAATAAGAAAGAAGGAAATCAAAGTGAATTTAATTTCTAAAATATCGCAGTTGTTTCAGAATCATCCCAATCTGATTTTACTTTGGGATATTAAGTCTGAGAAAATAGTCTATCAAAATAGATTTATTGAAACAGATTTAGGTTTTGTTAATGTGAAAGAAGGCAGCCCAACTGATCTGCTTTCTATCACACAATTGGTTATTGATTCTGATAAAAATGAATTTAAAAATTTGTTTTATCAGAAAGGTAATAATAATTCATTTAAAGCATATATTACTTTCCAAAATATATATAAACGTGAAGAGTTGTTTCAAGTTAGCGTTTATGATTTGGATTCGCAATACAGGCTTATCGAATTAAGCATGCTATCGCTCGTCCTCGCTGGAATTCATCCCTCAAATGGCCTGAATGAAGATGATTATCAGAGTATTATGGCGGTTCAAACCGATGGAATTGCAATTTTGGATGAGTTTGAAAATATACGATATGCCAACAAGGTAGCTTCTGTGATGTTTGGTACCTATCCGGAAAATCTAACAGGACGTAATCTCAAAGATTTTATATCCGAAGAGGACTTGATATTCATTCAAAAGGAAACCGAAAAACGCAAAAAAGGAGAAACCAGCATCTATGAATTGCAAATTCTTCGTACCGATAAAAAACCTTGTTTTATATTGGTAACTACTACTCCTAAGTTTGATGAACAAGGAAATTTTGTTGAAACATTAGGCTTTTTTAGGGATATTACGGATAAGAAAAAAGCTGAAGAAACATTGCGTCTTGAGCAAGAAAAAATTAAAAACATTTTAAATTCATTACAGGATTTAATTTTTATATCCAATGCTGAAGGATGTTATCTTGATTATTTGCCACCGGATAATTTTAAATTGCTAAAAAAACCGGAAGACTTTTTAGGAAAGCATGTTTCCGAGATTATGCCCAAAGAAATTGCAGATATGCAAATGAAAGCAATACGGAACTTGAAGAAAAGTGACAAAGTTCAGACTTTTGATTACAAACTTGTTTTTGGGCGGAAGGAGAATTGGTTTTCGGTGCAGATTTCGAGATTGACAAGAAATACTTTTCAGGAAGATTTGTACATTGGTGTTGTACGAGATATTACAAATCGTAAAATTCAAGAAGAAAAGTTAAGACAAAGTGCAATTGATTTAAAAGGTGTTATCGAAGATAGAAACAAGCTAATTTCAATTATGGCTCATGATTTAAAAAATCCTTTTGCTGCCATGCTCGGAATGTCGGAAATGTTAAATAAATATTATGATGATTTTTCAGATGAAAAACGAAAAGAGTATTTATCTAGAATTCTGATTAATACTAAAAACATTCAATCTCTTCTCGAAAACACCTTGCAATGGTCATTAAATGAGCAAAATAGAATATCTTTTTATCCTTTAGAAATAAATATTGGACAAATTGTAGAAGAAATTTTGAGAGGAATTAATGTGATGTTATTGCAAAAAGAGATTCTTGTTTTAAATAATATTCCTGATGATCTCACAATCGTTGCTGATGAGCAAATGATTCGTATCATATTTTCGAATTTAATTACCAATGCCTATAAGTTTTCAAATGTCAAAGGACAGATTGAGGTGAATTTTGAAAATGAAAATGGATTTTATGAGTTTTCAGTCGTTGATTATGGAATTGGAATGAGTCCCAATATTCAAAAAAATCTTTTTTCAAAAGATTATAAAACTACCAGAGAGGGTACAGAAGGCGAAAAGGGAACGGGTCTGGGATTGGTTCTTTGTAAAGACTTTGTCGAGCGTCATGGTGGAGAAATATGGGTCGAAAGTACTCCCAATGAAAGAACTAGTTTTAGGTTTACCATAAAAAAAATATGATTTAGGACTCTTTCTTGTAATTAAGTAAGAAGTTTTTTTTCCATTTTTCAAACTCCATCACCAAATTTCCTTTTTGTTTTGTGCTTAAAAATGAAGCTTCAATGGCATTTAAGTTTAATTGCCAAAGCTCTTCCAGGCTAAATCCTTGATTAAACAATAGCAAATATTCGTCGGTTAAACTTGTGGAAAACATCACAGGATCATCCGAATTTACAGTGCATAAAATTCCTAAATCGTGCATTTTCCGAAGGGGGTGAACTTGATTGTCTTCTACAAGTTTTAATCGGTAATTGCTCGAAGGACAAACTTCCAAAGGTGTTTTTGTTGTTTTCAAACGCTCTACAAGTTTGCTGTCATCCAAACATCTAATTCCATGTCCGATTCGCTCTGCTTGCAAATAATCAAGGGCTTCTGCAATGCTTTCTGCACCCACAGCTTCGCCTGCATGGGCAACTTTCCGAAGTCCATATTCGCTTGCCTTTTTATAAATATCTTCAAAGAGTCGGGCAGGGTGTCCGTTTTCTAAACCACCTAGTCCAATGCCAATAAATAATCCTCTTTCTTTGCCTTCTCGCACAAGCTCTAAAACTGCTTCTTTGCTTTGGGGAATGTTACGGGCAATATCGGGAATTAATGCAACTTCAATTTTGTATTTTTCTCTTCCTTGTTTCAATCCTTTTTCAATCGCATCCAATATTTCCGAATTGCTGAATGATTCTACCAAAAAACTGGCACTCAGAAATGCTTCCGAGTATAAAATGTTTTGAGATGCTTGATACGCAAAAAAACCTTCGATGAGTTCGGTATAATCTTCTGGTTTTTTCAGAACAGAAACCGCTTTTATGTAGACATCAATAAAATGAGCGAAGTTTTTAAATTGAAAGAACTTTTGCCACTCTTCAATGTTTTTCAGCCCCACATCAATATTGTTCTTTTGTGCAATCTTGAAATAAATATTGGGTTTAACTGCTCCTTCAATATGAACATGAAGTTCAAATTTTGGCATTTTTGTTAGAAATTCCACCGTTTCTTTCATGGCTGTTTCTCTTTTTTGAATTAATTTAAAATAAAAAGAATGTCCAGCAATTTTAGGAAGCTAGACATTCTTTTCTTTTAAGCAAAATAGTTTCCTTAAATGTTAACTATTCTCTTTTGATTTTTTATAGCTTTTCAAACCCTCTTCCAAAAAGTTGACAAACTTTAGAATATCTAAATCGTATGCCTGAGGCGAAGTCAATACTGTACCGTTTTCATCAACAATAACATAATACGGTTGAGCATTCGTGCTAAATTGTGATATCATAATGTCGGCATTTTTTGCTCCCAGCGATTTAATAAGTTTACCACGCTTGTTGGTATACCACTCTTCTTCAGGAAGTTTAACAACTTTGTCATCAACGTATAGGGCAACAATAATATACTCATTACGCAAAATATCGAGTACGCGTGGATCCGACCAAACATTGCTTTCCATTTCACGGCAATTGGTGCAGCCATGTCCTGTAAAGTCAATAAAAATAGGTTTGTTTAGTTTTTTGGAGCATTCGTAAGCTTGTTCGAGTTCGTAATATCCTTTTAAACCATGCGGTAAGGGTTTGAATTTTTCTGAATATTTTGGTGTATCACACAACTCATAGGTCGTATTTCCGCCTCCTCCGCCTGCGTTGTCTCGGACAATGGAATTGATGTCGAAATCTTGTGTTCCCATTGGAGGAAGCCAGCCTGCTAGGGCTTTTAAAGGTGCTCCCCATAATCCAGGAATCATATAAACCGCAAACGAAAAGGAAGCAATGGCGATTAATAAGCGAGGAAAACTTTTTATATGTGTGGATTCGCTGTCGAGAGGAAACCTTATCTTCCCTAATAAATACATCCCTAATAGAATAAAAATTACAATCCACATACTTAAATAAACTTCTCTGTCTAATATTCCCCATTGGTAAGTTTGATCGGGGATGTTTAAAAATTTAAGAGCAAAAGCCAATTCAATAAAACCTAGGAAAACTTTTACTGAGTTTAACCAGCCACCAGATTTAGGGAGTTTTTGCAACCAACCTGGGAAAAGTGCAAACAGAGTAAAAGGCAAGGCAAATGCCAGTGAAAAACCAAGCATCCCAACAATGGGTTTAATGATTTCGCCTCCGGCAGATGCTACAACAATGGTTCCAACAATGGGCCCTGTACACGAAAAAGAGACCAATACCAGTGTTAAGGCCATGAAAATAGGACCTACAAAATCTCCTCTGTCTTCATTGGCTACTGATTTGTCTATCAGCCATGAAGGCATTTTTAATTCGAAAAATCCAAAAAACACAGCTGCGAAAAAGATAAATATTAAAAAGAATAGTACATTTGGAATCCAGTGAGTACTAATCCAGTTGCCAAACCCTTCCCCGAAAAATACAGCTAAAACACTACCAAACACTACATAAATAACAATAATGGAAATTCCATAAAGCATGGCTTGGTATTTTCCTTTTTTTCCTGCTTTCATAAAGAATGTAACCGTCATCGGTATCATTGGAAAAACGCACGGGGTAAGAATGGCTAATAATCCAAATACAAAAGCTAAAATGAAAAATCCCCACAAAGAATTGCTGTCCGCTTTGTTCTCTATCGGAACGGGTGCGTCAATCTCTGTTTCAGAGGGATCCGTTTCTGCTAATACGCCAGCGGTATCCAAATTTTCGTCATTGGTTTCAAGGTTTTCTTCCGCTAAAGCTTGAATTTCGCCTTTGGCTCCAGGAAGTTTAAACGTAAAATCGATCGCATTTGGAGGCAAACAACGCGAATCATCGCAACACATAAAATCCAACTCGCCTTTTATTTCAAAAGCTTCATTGGTGAGCATCTCTATTTTTTGACGGAAAACAGCCTTATTTGAAAAATATGTAACTTCCATTTCAAAATTAGGGTCGTACTCTTTTATGCCCTTTGGTTCAACTACCTTTCCAATGAGTTTGTAATTTTTCGACTTTTCAAAAACAAAAGTTGTTGGAACGGGTCCGTCTTCTGGCAAATGTTGCGAATACAAATGCCATGTTTTATCAATCTTGGCTGTAAAAAGCAATTCTGCTTCAGTATTGCTGATGATTTTTGTATCAAACGACCACTTTACAGGCTCTAATATTTGTGCCTTAGAAAAACCTGCTGTTAATACAAAAACAAAAACGATAAACGTTTTGGTAATCAGTGATTTAAGTCTCATTCTTTTAAGGTTAATGTGTAATATTGTTAAAAATGAATGTTCAAATGTAGAAAAAAAATCTACACCACTATATATTTTGGGATTATTATTTGCTTTTTTTAACGGCATAATTTAATAAACCCTTAGTTTGAAAATTTGTTCGGTTTTATTATCTACATTAAATCGGCGGTCGGCACGGATATTAATGATCCAAACAATCTTATTGTCACTTTCCAATATCCAAACATTTTGTTTTTCGAAAAGATTCATTTTAAGATCGCTAAATAAGTCCTGAACTTTTTTGCTTCCCTTTAAACCATATGGATAAATCCTGTCGCCGGGTTTCCAAGGTCGAAGACAGAGTGGAAAAATTATTTTATCTGTATCCACATATATTTCGTTTGCTTCCAACAAATACAGGTTTTGAACGTGTCGAGGTGAAAGATGTTCAAATGTGAGTGAAAAAGGCAAATGCTCTGTTTCTTGGGGGTTTTCTATCCAATATTCAGAAGCTGTTTCCACGGAACTGTTTGGTTTTATAATGAGTTTCGACTGATGTGTGATGGCGATAAAAGAGTGATTTATATATTTTTGACCGCTGGGAATAGATTCTTGTTTTAGTAGTTTTTCTATTTGTCGATACGAAAAGGAGTATTTTTTCAAAAGTTCAAATAAAATAATTTCGCCGTTTTCTTGTTCTTGAAAAGGCAGTAAATCCACCACGGTTTCATCTTGATTAAGAGAGATAAATTTCCGAAAATCATCCACTTTTGAAAAGTATATTTGCTCTTGTTTTAAAATCAGTTCTGTATTGTTAATTGCATTTTGCAGAAAATTCGGGAATGTTTTTTTTAGAACAGGGACGACCTCATGTCGAAGTCTATTTCGGGTATATTTTTTCTCCAGATTAGAACTGTCTATTCTAAAATTCAAACGATTGTCTTTGGCATAATTTTCAATTTCTATTCTGGGAGAATTTAGAAGTGGACGAACGATTTGTCCGTTTTTATATGGAATGCCATGCAGTCCAGAAATTCCACATCCACGACCATAGTTTATCAAAACGGTTTCAACCTGGTCGTCTGCATTGTGAGCAATGGCAATAACATCAAACGAATGCATTTCTATAATTTCCTGAAACCACTCGTATCGTATCTTTCGAGCTGTTTCTTGAGTGTTCAATTTGAGCTCTTTTGATATTTGATTTGTGTCGAATTGCTTGATGTGGAGTGGAAGATTCCACACTTTTGCAAGATTTTCGACAAATTTTTGGTCATTATCTGATTCATCTCCCCTGAGTTTGAAATTGCAATGGGCTAACTCAATCTTGAAATGGAGTTCTTTCAACGCATGAGCCATCACCACAGAGTCAATTCCGCCACTTATGGCAATCAGAATTTTATGGTTGGAGTTGAAGAGTTCCTTATGAACAATGCAGCTTTTTATTTGTTGAAGTATCATAGCGCAAAATTACAACAAAAAAACATTGCATCATCAAAGATTCATTGTGAAAACAAAAACAAAAAAAACCTTAATTATTTGCCAGAACACTCTTGAATGATTATATTTGTTAGCTTTTAAAAAAACAATATATATGAAAAAATTTGCAGTAATACTTTCAGGGAGCGGAGTTTACGATGGTTCGGAAATACACGAAGCCACCCTAACTCTTCTTGCCATTCATAATAACGAGTGTAAATATCAATGTTATGCTCCCGACATTGAGCAACATCATGTCATCAATCATATTACCGGCGAAGAAATGCCAGAAAAACGAAATGTACTTATCGAGTCAGCTCGTATTTCAAGAGGGGATATTAAACCTTTGTCCGAATTTAGAGTAGAAGATTGTGATGCGGTTATTTTGCCAGGAGGCTTCGGGGCTGCCAAAAATTTAAGTTCCTACGCTTTTGACGGCGTGAACAGCAAAGTTTTGCCTGAATTAAAAGAAGTTCTTATCAAAATGCACGAAGCCAAAAAACCAATTGGAGCGATGTGTATCTCGCCCGTTATTATTGCGAATGTATTTAAAAACACAACGATTACCATTGGTAATGACGAAAGTGTTGCGAAAAATATTGAATTAATGGGGTCGACACATCTAAAAACCTCGCATGGTGAAGTGATGGCTGATAAGCTCAATATGGTTTTTACAACGCCTTGCTATATGCTTGATTCAAATTTGGTCGATATATACGACGGAGCCAATAATCTGATAGAATCGATTATTGAAAACTTACCTAAATAGTTTATTATTAAATATCCATTATTGAAAATTACAATCTCAACTTAAAACTTTTCTTTGAGATTGTTTATTCTTAAAATTGATTTTTTTCTATGGCGTCTCCCAAAAAATTCCCTCACACTTGGCTCATTATTTTTATATTAATTGTTGTTTCTGCGGTCGCAACTTGGATTGTTCCTGGCGGAGAATATATTGAACATATTTCCGAAGATGGTTTGAGCAAAGAAATGAAATTTAAACCCATCGAAAATGTACCTCAAACGTGGCAGATTTTTTCAGCATTCTTCAAAGGGTTTGAAAAACAAAGTGGCATTATTGTTTTTATTTTAATGATTGGAGGTGCCTTTTGGATTATGAATCACTCCAAAGCCATCGATGTAGGTATTTACTCCTTTTTGCGGAAAACTCGTTCGCTGGAAAAAAATAGATTTGTCAAAAAACTTGGGGTCGATAATATTATTATGACCTTAATAATGCTTGTTTTTGCCGTTTTTGGAGCTGTGTTTGGAATGAGCGAAGAGACCATTGCTTTTGTTATCATTATTGTACCGCTTGCTATTTCCATGGGATACGATTCGATTGTTGGTGTAGGCTTGGTATATGTTGCGGCTCATGTTGGCTTTGCAGGTGCTGTGCTCAATCCTTTTACCATTGGAATTGCTCAAGGAATTGCAGGAGTGCCTTTGTTTTCAGGTTTTGAATATCGTATTTTCTGTTTTATTGTTTTAAC
>JAQUGA010000108.1 GCA_028684405.1 Bacteroidales bacterium
TGGTAATCCTCTTAAATATTCAAATACAACACCTTCTAAATGATTATTCCATAAATTATCAAAAGGATTAATTTCATTCTGATAATTTTCAAGTTTTAAGAAATATGCCGGACCAATATGATAAGCACAACTTAAACTCGGAATTCCTTCAATAGCTTTGTTTAATGAATTCATTCGTTTTATAGCATCGTCTTTCCAATTTTCAATTCGTTCATCCCACATTGAAATTCTATCTTCTGCTTTTACTTCTTTCCATGCAAAACGTCTTCGCATTGCAAAGTCCATACTTTCAACACTACGGTCTATATCATTCATTGTTCCAATTATGTATACATTTTCAGGAACAAAAAAACCATCAGCAAAAACATCATCGGCATCTTGTAGGTTTGCATATTGGGTTTTTACTTTTCCCTTTTCTCCACGATAACCAGGGTCAATTGAAAAAAACAGTTCACCAAATACTTTTGAAATTTCAGCGCGATTGATTTCATCGATTATAAAAACGTATTTATTATTTTCTGTTTCGTTTGATATTGTTCCTTCTTGAAAATCTTTTAAGTTCTGATTTTGCTTCATATACTCAACAACATCTTCCATATCTTTTTGGAAAGCACCAGACGGTCTTGCTTTTATGTTTTGGTATGCATTATAAACATTTTGCTTTGTAATTGTAAAATTATATTGAGATGGTGTGTTAACCGAAGAGTATTTAAGAGATTCTTTTGTTGACAAACCGTATTCCCATGAACCAATCTTTGTTAGAGTCCCATTTGCCAAATTGGCTTTAACCATACTAAGTAGTTCTTCCCATGCCTCATCGAAGTTATCGATTTCGTTTGAAATTTTAGCTTTTAATGCCTTTTTACAGAAACTTTTAAAAATTCCATCTTTCCTTTTAAAACCAATATTCTCCTCGTCTTCTACAGAATATGGTCGTAATCCTTCAACAAAATCAGTATAATCATAAGACGGATGAAACTGAACGAATGCAAATTGCTCCTTTTCTTTTAGCTCCTCATCTGTTTTTACACCAATAATTTTTTTGGCAATCTCTTTTGCTAAATATGTTTTTCCCGTACCGGGAGCACCAGTAAGAACAAGGTTCTTATTCGACTTCAATAAGGATATGTAGTTTTCCATAAAATGTTTTCTTTTATATGTATTATACCATTCGTTAATAAATTTCCATGATGGTGTATTTTTATCTCGTGCAATACTTAATGTTCCTTGAGGTTGTGGAAACTCTCTATCGGGAGGATTAGTATCTAACAATTTTATTGTTCTGTAATTATGATGCAAAAACTGATTTTCTAATGTCTGGTCATTGAAATTGTCTCCCACAACTTCACATAATGCGATAGCTTGTTGCCCTTCCTTTACACAAACAATATCTCCATGTCTCATTGTTTCTTTGAAATCTTTACATTGGTAGCTATCCCATTCTCCTGTTCCAATAACGGAAGGAGCGTTTTGCAGCATATCCATTGAATCAATTTTTAAACCACCTCGACCTTGAGGTAAGCACATTTGAAGATGCCAATATTTCATTTTATTATTCCATTTGTATTTAATATCATTTAAAGCTTCAACTAATTCTGGTCTTATTGTCCATTCGAAATGTTCTCCAACATATTTCCCTGACATTGGAATAATCCAATATGAAGGAGTTCCATCAGTTCCAATTACTTCAAAACGGTTTAGTTTCTTCTGTACAGCCTTAGCAAAATTTGTAATTGTACCATTTAATGATTGAGGCGAAACACTATATTTTTCTCCAAGAGCTTTACAAGTTGATTTATGCTCTGGTTCTGCTAAAAACTTTAATAAAACATCTTTGTAATTATTTGTCATTAATGTTTCATCCTGTAGCACTTCTTTCCATTCGTTTATCGAAACATCAATTTCGCAAATGTATTCTCCATCTTGTTTTATGACTTTCTTAACTTCCATTTATTCGATGTGGTTTCGGTCTTCTTGCATTAGCGGTAACGGTAAATTGTATGAGTAGTGGCAGATTGCGTGGTACTTTCCTGTCAAACCGCTACGTAATTTGAGCGGGCTACAAACCTTGATATTTACCACATCGCCTGCCATTACTTATACAAAATGTTACCTGCTGGCTTTTAATTCTTTTGCATTTTTCTCAATTAAATCTAACAATTCAGAATCAAATCCAATTGGGATGCTTGCAAGTCCATCGACTATTTCATTTTCATCATTTATATCTACAAACGGAGAATAATTTTCCTTAATCATAATTTTTCCCAATATCGCATATGAAACTAAGTTGTCATTTTTTGAAATACCATAATCTTTTTTTGCTTGAAGCTTTTCCAATACTGTTTCGAGAATCTCAATTCTTTGATTTGAATTAATTTCATACAAGAATTCGTCTTGAAGTATAAAAAACTCAATGGTTTGAAAGGAAATTTGAATTGGAGTCTCTAACCCCGTTGCAAATGGAGGATAATAATTCTTATCACAATTTAAAGACATTAGTTTATATCTTTCCGTAATAACATTAACAAAGTCTGTTCTTCCATACAGTTCATCAAATCCATTATTCTCAGATTTAATTCTCTCAAATCCGTCCTGCCCAAAATTAAATGCCCCATAATCTAGTATCAGTGGATAAGTTAATAAGGTTTCCAACAAACCCTCTGTCGAGATAGATTTTAACTTACTATTTGGAATTTGGCAAGCCTGAACCATTTCAGATAATGATTTTAAATTTGCCCATTCATCCATTCCAGGAACAATAGGATATTCATAGGTGTCAGAAATTGAAAAAGGCATACACTCTCCTTGTTGAATATCAACTTCGTCTTTGTCGCAACTTAGCAAACCGATTAAGGCAATAGTGGATATTAATATTTGAACGTTTCTCATAATTTGTTTTTTATTGATTTCCTCATCTCTTAAAGATGATGTTTAGTTCACAATGGTTGCGTTTTTAAGCTTGCAGGTAACGGTTGACAATATGAAACGGTTGGGTTTTCGGAGCGCGTCTGTATCCACCGAGGAAAACGCTGGCGCGAGAACCAAAACCCCGCAAACCGCTGAACCCCAACTGTTTTATATTGTGTGTTGTGCGCTGCTATTTTTTATCTGTTATCAATCTGTATTCAGTTATCACTTGATTTGCCGACTCAAAAAGTCCATATAATTCTGATGTTTCATTCTCTATTTTTCCAAAATCATCCTCGATGTAGTATTTCCCTGATTTAGTTAGGAAATAGAAATCAACTTTATTCTCATTTGTCGGTTCTGTATTATCAGTCTTAGTGGCTTTTGATAAATATTTTTCTCCTTCAGCGACAAATTGTTTAGCCGCATTAATCACTGTTTCATGAGCATACCCCCCGATAAAAGCTTGTCCAGTACTCAAATAAACACTTGCATCACCTGTCTTAAATGAAATTACAGTCACAATTGCATCTCCCATATTCCAATCCATTACGAGTCCATAGATATCATTGTCATTGTCAAGTTGCAGTTGTAATTGTTCAGGTGTCACATTAATCGCTTGATTTCTCAATCCAGGGTATGGATTATCCTTTACTTTTGTCTTTGTAACGTTATCTTCTTGATTTACTTTTTCTTTTCCTTGGATTTTTCCTTTACAAGCATATAAACCTATTGAAGTAATCAAAATCAATAATCCAATTATTAGTCCAGTTGTCATTTTCATCTTTTATTATTGTTAGTTTCTCATTTGCAGGATGTTCTCTATAGTTGCGCACAACGGGTAGCATATGCTTTTGTGGCGGACTTCAAAAGATAAAACTTTCTTGCCACGACGATTTATATTTGAAACTAAAATACTCATTTTCATAACGTAACCCGCCATAAAGTATATGCAGTGTTGGGTGCTGGTGTTATTTTGTCCATTGCTTTTTTGAAATTCTGATTCGTTTTTGTTGACAACGATTGTTAGATAGCTCTTTATTTTGTCCTTTTATAATCAATACCTCCTTTTAAAAGTTCAAATTCAGAAAGGATTAAATATTAGATAAGTAACGAATTATCCATGTTTCCCAATTATCGGATTTAATTCTTTGGCAAAAAGAAACTCTAAAGCACTCATTAAATCAGCCATTTCAGGTTCAAATTCAAAAACATAAACTTTCAATTTCAATGATAATTCTTTCGCCCAATGATAAATTTGCAAGCCATGTGAATATGAAAGATTTCCGTTTTTCTGAGTATGATAGCCCAAATGCATAATCAACCGTCCCCAAAAAAGACTTTTGACTTTGCCAACATACAAAATATTGCTGTTTTTAGGGTAATTACCTTTGATAGCAGGCGTATTTCGGTCTGTTGAGTTGATTTTATCAACAACAATATCTGGTGTTATGTCAGATAAAATTTCAAAATAGTATACGCAAGGACTATGTTCTATTTTTTGAAGTTTATCAAATAAATCTTTATATTTTACGGAATGCCGGATATCTTCCTTTAAGTATTTTTCTTCCAAATCGTCACAATTTATTTCATATTCAGAAATGCTTTTTGCACCTACTTTGGAAACATTTGAAAATCTCCAGGTAATTTCTTGTCCAAACTCTTTAATTTTTTCATTATTGACTTGCATAATTTTAATAATTTTATTGTTTATCTAATAGTTTTACTGGATATGCTGGCAATTTAAAAGATATGAAATCATCAAATCCCACAACATAAAATTTAAAAATAACTTCGCCCGAATCAGTTAGCCAAAAACTACCTAAAGAATCTAATTTAGTTTGGTCGTCAAATGATGAGATTACCAAATATTTTTGGGATGGCCCTTCACTTGGGTTTATGTAGTTTTTTATAACTACATAATCATAATGGGCATACTCATTTGTTAAACTTAAATTAAATGTCGTGTTATAGTCTAATACTCCATTAGTAGCACTGCCTAAATAGTCATATCCAACATAATTAAAATCGATGTTACCTGTAGCAAAGCCGTTATAACAATTAACTGTTACATCAGTTGGTTTTTTATGTTTATCGAGTTCGTTATCCATAACCCATGTACCAAAAATATTTGTATACCAAATCCTATTATCATAGTACTTAAATTGCCCGTGTAACTTTCCATCTTTAAAATTGGCTTTTATAATCATTCTTCCTTGTTGTCGAGAATTAGTTGAAGAATAAGTAAGAGAATATGCTCCGTGTCGTACTTTATTTCCACTCGAATCAAGATAATAACTATATTTTCTTACTGCTAAGCCATCATCACTTTGCTCAGTAACTGTTTTAATACTTCCTCGTTGAGGTGCAGTGGGATTTAAATCATTGTACGTAACTCCAGCCCTTTCATATTGTAGTTTCAATCGCTCTTGTATTCTTGCTTCTTTATCTTTTTCTATCTTAGCAATAGTGCTGGCGTAAGAAATTGAATCTTGAATTGTTTTGGCTCTTTTAATAGAATCTTGCTGTAATTTAAAATATTTGGGACTTTTACGCCAACGAACTTCTGATATTGACAGCCCAACAAATTCTTTATGCCCAAACATTGCTGCCGAGCCCATTGAAGAGCATATTGTATCATTACCAGTAATTATCCAATCATAATACCATTTTTTATCTTTATATTCTTTTGGCTTCAAAAACTCTTTTTTGATTATTTCATCTTTACGAAGACTAACATAATTATTGAATTGAGAAGAACGAGGTTTTACTAGTATAAAAACACTATCTCCAAGGACATACCATTCGCCTGAGATTTCACCTTTTAAAGGATTATCAGCAAGTTTGTTGCTTTTCCAAACTGGGTCATAGACGCTAAAATCTAAAGTTTTCTTCTTTGCGCCTTTAGGTTTTTCAACCTTTGGTAAATTTTGTCCAATTGCTAGGAATGCAAAAAGCATAAATGCTATTAGAATTCCACTTTTTCTATTGGTTAACTTCATGTCTAATTGTATAAAAATGATTTTCACAATACCTTATCTATCATAGTTTCAGATTCTCTTTGATTTCTGATCTTTTAATTTGAACAAGCAATAGAAATGCCCCCTTTTTAATTACTGATTTTTGTGCTTTAATATATTCTGCTATTTAACTTTCAAAATTTGACAGTCGTTCCTTACACTTGCACCCAACGTTCCGCGTATATGATTAGGTGCGGACTGCGGGGCGCTTTCCTGTCGAAAAGCAACGAGGTTGATGCGGGTGATAATGTTGATTATCAGCACCGAAACCGCACTTAATTATATACGCCGTTAGCGGCTGGGTTTCATTTTTCTCGCTATATGCTATATCCATTTTCATTTAAATATGTCATATACTTACGAGCAAATTCACCTTTTTTTTTCACAAGGTCAACAATCCTAAATGCATTATCTGCACATAAACAGCGACCATCAGCATTAATTTGGAAAGTAAAATCGTGAGGTCTTAATTTTGTAAAATCTTTGTCAATACTGGAAATTAAAAAATCCGCTAATTGGTTATAATAGTTGCTTTCAAATTTATTACCTAAACAGATAAATTCTATACAATTGTCTATTGATAAAAACTTAGGTCCACCTATACAAAATAAACGCCTTTCATCCTCTTGCTCCCAATCAAAATGCTTTTCAAAAAAAATTCTATCGTAATTGTTTTCTAAGAATTCCTTTGGATTTGTAGAATCTCTAGGATTTTCATTATAAATGTAAGGTTTGTATTTTACATTCTCAATTTTCCATAATATCTCGTTGAGGAATGATTTATTATTTTCAATAAATTTCTCTTCATTTATTACAATGCAAGCTCCTTTATTTTTATCTGCATATTGTGCCCACAATCTTGGATGATTGCAACCACTTTCACAGAACATATCCTTTTTTTGGAAATTTTGTGCAAAACTAATTACGCGACATTGTTCTGAGATATATTTTTTAATCTGTAGCCCTTTTTGCCAATCTTGAAAAATAAAGTTAACTTCTTTTTCATTTAGGTCATTTAGAGTTTCAAATGATGACATTTTTAAAGTCATTTTTTCCAAAATCTTTATTAAAGATTCTGCTGTTGTAAAATGATATAGAAACTTATCATCTAAACTTGGTAAAGAATAACTCCCATATAAATACATAATTCAATTCTAAAATGGTGGACACACTCAAAATTGCCGCTAAACTTTGTTAACGGCCTGGTTCCTTATCTAAATTGCTTTGTCTGTAAAATTGTCTAGTAATTTTAATATTTCTACTTGCTTTAATTGTCTAGCTAACTGCAGGGGAGACAACCCATGAATATCTGCCTTGTTCTTGTCAAGTCCTTTTGCAAGTAAAAATTTTACAGATTCCACTCTGTTATTTTCAATCGCCAAATGCAAAGCCGTTTTACCATTGACCGGATAACTACCATTAAGTATCAAAAAACCTTTCGGACGATTAAGAGCATTCTCCATTTGAGTAATGTCGCCACGTTCTGCACCTTGCATGAACTGAATCTGAGTATCTCTTAGGTCGTTTGTAAAATCAACAGTTGAATAATAATTATCCATTATCATTTCTACGTCCTCTTTTGATAATACTCCAGAAGATTTTAGCAAAGCGTAAATTTCTGTTTCTTTTATTGCATAGTCAATCGCTTTGTTTCCGTCACAATCATCTGCTTCGTTGTCTGCTCCATTGTCTATTAGAAATTTTACAAGTTGGAAATCATCCTTCAATACAGCAATCATTAGAGCTGTAAGTTGTCTGGCATCTGTTTCATCAATTTCATGCCCTTCTTTTAAGAGCCTTTTAATTTGTGAAATGTCAGCAAATGCAGCAGCTTGAGGAATATTTTTTAATTTGTAACCAAATTTTATGCAAGTAGTAATTAGTTTCTCTTCGATTGAAATTTGATTAAACTCTTTTCTAACAAGTTTGTCTGCCCAACAAGAGAAAACCCATCCAAAATCTAACTCTTTAAGATTATCAGGATTGTCCTCAAGCATATTTACAATCTTGTCCCATTGTTGTGACTCTTGATATTTTGTCAATGATTCCATTTTACTATATGTTGGTGTAGCTGTGTCGCACTTAACCTTGCCGCTAACTTGTTTTTATGACCCCTTTGTGTCTTTTAAATGTACCATATCTGGTGCATTATGTTTACATTTGCTCTTTTTCGTGATCATACTTTTTTCGTTTGTTTTTGTCTTCATCGTACAAAAATA
>JAQUGA010000109.1 GCA_028684405.1 Bacteroidales bacterium
CTCTAAATCGTTCTTAAAAACATTTACAGATGCCCAGGTGGTGGAATTGGTAGACACGAAGGACTTAAAATCCTTTGACCATTACGGTCGTGCGGGTTCAAGTCCCGCCCCGGGTACTCTCTGCGAAAGTAGCTCAGTTGGTAGAGCATAACCTTGCCAAGGTTAGGGTCGCGAGTTCGAGTCTCGTCTTTCGCTCAAAAAAAGCCGTTTAAAAAATAAACGGCTTTTTTTATGCCTACTCATGAAAAACATTGATCTAAAAAACAAACAACAAGGTCAAAAAAACAAAAACCCTCTCTATCCTATAAATAATGTTTTTTTACATTATATTTGTTGAGTCAAAAGACAAAATAAAAACAATACCATGACCCGTTTTGAAACTGTTTTGAAAAACATACTATTTGTAGCATATTTATTCATTTCATGCAATGCTTATTCACAAGAAGTGAAAACGAAAGATGGCGTTTCGATTGGAACTAGAAAAGATTTCATTTCGGATTGTACCAAGGGAGCCAAGCTAAAAGGAAAAGAGATAAAAGGTGTGGAAATAAAAGAATATAAATATTGTGCCTGTTTTTGTGATAATTTAATTCCCAATATTAATAGCTGGGACTTAGAAAAAGCATTGAAAGAAAACAATATAGCGGGATTGCTTTTAGACGAAAGCCTCTTTACTATTTTCATGGATTGTTTAGAAGACAATGTCACACTTACAAATGATTATACGTTTGAAAAATCAGAAAACACCGACTCTCATATAATGCTTGCTGTAAAAAGCTGTGTTAAAGAAATTCTGAACGACGAAGAGATGATGGATGATTTTTGGACTCAAGAAACGGCAGAAAGATATTGCGATTGCGCAATTACAAAACTACTAACCAAAGGATATACCTATAAAGATCTTCAAGAAAGTGAGGATGAAAACGGTGCCATTTATAACGAGGTTGTGTTGCCTTGTGTTGCTGAACTTTTTGATGACCAAATTGCATGGGAACCTGAAAATATTTACATAACAAGTGATATTATTGGAGATAACCCTCAGAGCAATGTTCTTTTAATTGACAATTTGGGACAAGGTTTCAAAGTAAAAATTTCGATTGGAGGTGTGCAGAGATATTTTTTGTTTGATACCGGTGCTACGGATTTAATTATTGATCGGGATACCGAAAGGGAATTGCTGATTGAAGGCGTTTTGAAAAAAGATAACTATCTTGGCAAATCTGAATACATGCTTGCGAACAAGCAAAAAGTCACTGCACAAATGGTGCGTGTTGACAATGTTCGCATTGGTGAATATACCGTAAACAATCTTATTATTGGAATTATTGACGAAGGCTCCTTGCTTTGTGGGAAAAGCTTTTTAGACAAATTCAAAAAATGGGAATTAGACTCAAAAAATAGAATTTTGATACTTTATAAATAACTCACATTTTTCAAAAACCCGATGAGAGAATTCTTATTTTCTTCCAAAATCGGCTGGAATTTCTCCCCAAAGATCGGTGGGCCATTTCATCAATGGTACATTTATAGGATTATTAATCAGCCATAACTCGGCTCTTTGAATCAATACAAAAACCTCCTTGTTGAATTCAGTTCTCTCTAACTTTGTTTTGGCTTTTTTATTCTTAACCCACGAAAGTGCCGTCATAGAGTCGGTATAAATGGGGAAGAAAGTTTGTTGATTCTTCATCAAAGCCAAAGCGTGAACAATGGCCAAAAACTCACCAATATTATTGGTAGCATCGGGAAATGGTCCTTTTTTGAAAATTTCTACACCTGTTTTCGTATCCACTCCTCTATACTCCATCACTCCCGGATTTCCGCTACAAGCCGCATCCACAGAAATACTTGGATATACAAACTTGGGCTGAACTGCTTTTTTAGCAAATACTTTTTCAGGATGATGAAAAGCCAGATTTGCTTCTCCCTCACTTTCATATGATTTATAACGAGCTCCTTCAAAAGCATTAATTTGTTGCTTGCACTCCTCCCATGTTTTATAAACCCCAGGCTTCACTCCTTTCCAAACAACATAAAATTTTTGTTTCTTTCCCATCTTGTCATATTTACAATCACAAAATTAAGACAAAAAATGAACTTACTTTGAAAAAACTTTATTTAATTGAAAATCACGAATGAATATCAATGCAAAAAACCAAGCTTCTTTTTCTCATAACGATTGTATATATCAAAATAATCTTCCATTACATTGAATTACAAAAAATTTATCGGATATAAAAGATTTTTTTGATTAATTTTGCATTAAAAATAGGAAAAAATCAAACACCATGGATCCAAAACAAGCACCGCTTTTTTCAGAAATAATTGAAGCTCAAAAAATACTAAAGCCCATCGTCAAGAAAACGGCCATTGAACACAGTCGGATTTTCTCAAACTTATCGGGAGCAGAAGTTTTTTTAAAACTCGAAAACTTGCAGTCTACAGGCTCATTTAAAGTCCGCGGGGCGGTAAACAAACTCTATCATCTTACGCCCGAAGAACTGAGTCACGGTGTTACCTGTGCCTCTGCAGGAAATCATGCTCAAGGTGTGGCTTTTGCTGCTTCTAAAATGGATGTTCACAGCAAAATTTTTATGCCCATTTTTACACCTCCGCTAAAAGTCATTGCCACAAAAGCTTATGGTGCTGATGTTGAGCTTATTGGAAATAATTTTGACGAAGCCTATGTGGCTGCAAAAAAATATGCAGAAGAGAGCAATGCTACCTTTATCGAACCCTTTGACGACCGTCAAATAATTGCTGGACAAGGCACTGTTGCTCTTGAAATATTCGACCAACTCAAAGATATTGATGAAATTTATGTTCCCATTGGTGGCGGCGGACTCATTTCGGGCATTGCCATTGTGGCAAAACAAATTAATCCATCCATCAAAATTATCGGTGTTGAATCAGAAGGAACTGCTTCGATGATAAATTCCATAAAAAAGAAACAAATCATTACTTTGCCACACGTCTCATCAATCGCCGACGGAATTGCGGTAAAACGCCCAGGCGAACTTACCTATAAAATTATCAGCGAACTTGTTGACGATTTTGTCGTCGTTTCTGACGAGGAAATTGCCCACATTACCTACCTTTTATTGCAACGTGGAAAACTTTTGGCTGAACCTTCTGGCGTTGTTTCTTTGGCTGCTATTGCGGGACGCAAAAGAGATTGCATCGACAAACGTGTACTGGCTGTAATCTCTGGAGGAAACGTAAAAATGTCGCTTTTGGAACAAATTCTAGAAAAGGGAATGTTGAACGAAAAACTAAGAGTTCGCATTAGCGTCCTTACGCCTGATGTTTCTGGCGAATTAAACGAAATTACGAACATTTTAGATAAATTTAGAGCCAATATTCACGATGTGTGGCACGACCGCTTTTCAAATATTGTTCCCGTAGGTCATGTTCGCATTACCGTCACTTTCCACCTTCAAGAAGAAAACCAAATTGAGATGATTAAAAGCGAACTGGAAAAACGAAAAAAAGTTTTTGAAGTATTGGATTAAAAAACCAAGCTTTCTACTTTTTCCATTCAAAGGTATTCATCATGTGCAAAACATCGTTTCGGAGATAATCTATCACCGGGGCCAAGGAATCATTGTTGGGCATCATGTTAAAATAGACCGAACCTCTGACGAAATTCTGAATGCTGTCGGTTACCCAAAACTGACAGGTACTCGCAACTCCTGAACCATCAATATGATATATTTTTCCAAATACCCGACTTTTGGGATCGTCTACAATTAATTCAAGCAAATCATCGGCTTTGGGAATGTGCTTATTGGCAAATGAGCGAGCGTCTTCCGTATATTCATACAAATTATTTTCAATCACTTTATGCGAAATATAAATAGTAGCTGCCAAATCGGGATACGTTATGTCAATCCAGTATGGCTCTGCATCCTTGCTTTCGTGAGGTGCAATAAAGGCAGATTTAGAATATTCGAAACCAAATGGAAAAGCAGAGTCAAAAACTTGATATTCAGGACTTGGCAAATCAATCCTAAAATAACCTCTGGGTTTTGG
Source organism: Bacteroidales bacterium (assembly GCA_028684405.1). GTDB lineage: Bacteria > Bacteroidota > Bacteroidia > Bacteroidales > WCHB1-69 > JAQUGA01. Next base: position 4,033 of record JAQUGA010000109.1, read on the forward strand.
ATTGTAATACTCTTCATCGTTTACACAAGAAGTAAAGAGTAGAGCCGAAACGACGGTTGAAATCAGGAATGATGTACGCACATTTTTATTAAAAAAATTCATTTTAATTTGTTTTTGTTGTTTTTAAAATCCAATCCTTCATGGTTTCCAAAGCGATGGGTGAAAATGTCTCTTCGATGCGTCCATACTCGGAAATTGAGCCTGTATTTGCGGTTTGAAAAAGATGATTTAATTGGGGTATTTTTAGTATGGTGTAATTTGAATGTTTGGATTCTGAAAAAATCTTTTCATAAATAGGTAAATTCTGATAGTGAGGAACTTGAAAATCTTTTTCACCAATCATCACCAAAACTGGACATTTGATTTTATACAGATAGCTTGCAGGGTCAATACTCATAAATTCTTTCATCCAAGGCGACGAAAGTTGGATTATCCACATCTCGGCAAAAGACCTTGAAATATTGTGTTCTTTGGCTTTTTCCTCTCCTATTTCAGTCATCGTTTTCTCAAAATAATCACGCATGGCTTCTGCAAATTTATGAGAATCAGAAATAGAGTGAAACATCTCAAAAATTTTCTTGCGAAAAGCATATTCAAAATCGACATATTCTTTGTCTTTTCCCGAGACAATAAACAACTGTTTGGCTTGTTCCAACAAAATCTCGCTCCCTCTAACAGCTGGTCCGGCTAATGAAATATAAAAACCTATCTTTTTATATTTAGCTATTGCCATAGCACACACCAAGCCTCCTTCGCTGTGTCCAGCAACTCCAATTTGATTTTTATTCAGGTTTTTATTTTTTTGTAGATGTTTAAAAACAGCCAATAAATCATCGGCGAAATCATGTGATGTAGAAGTAGAGAAATTTCCAGTAGATTTGCCCACTCCTCTTTCATCGTATCGAAAAACAGCAATGCCGTGGCGCGATAGATAATCGGCGATTACCCAAAAAGATGGGTGCATCAAAATATCGGAATTTCGATCCTGTGGCCCCGAACCAGTGACCAATATCACGCACGGAAAAGGTCCTTCCCCTGCGGGCAATGTCAATGTTCCTTCGATGGAAACTTTCGCTTTTTTACTCCAAACTGCAATAATTTCCGAAGAATAAGGAAAAGGTTCTTTGGGCGTTTGTGGACGATGGATTCGCAATGGATGATTTGTTTTTTGCATACGTAAAGGCAAGGTATCTTTGGAGTTTGTAGCAATCCAATACCCATCAAATTCGTTCTTATCGTTGTATGCAATCTGAATGCGAGCCGCTAAGGAAGATACCAAAAGTCGCAATGTGTCATTTGCAAATCGCAATCCTTGCGGACGAACATCTTTCATTGCCAAATCGGGAAATGTCATTAATAGAGGCGTTTTCAAATCCGAATCAATATCAAAAACAAGCACAAAAGTGTCTTTTTCGTTCACTACAAAGCCTTGCCAACTTCCCTCTATTTTCTGATATTCAGATTGTCCGAATGTTTTACAAGAAAACAGCAAACTTAAGAAGAACAGTATACAAAAATGGAAAATCTTTTTCATAAAAATGGATTTATAACCAAGATGAGGTAATTAGGTCGATATCCTGATATGGAATATTGTACATTTCGCCAATCACTTGATTGGTCAACGCACCTTTGTATAAGTATACTCCTTTTCGAAGACCATTATCTTGTTTAATCATATTTTCGACACCACCGTATTCGCAAATTTCCAAAACGGTATGTCCCAAATAATTACACAAAGCATAAGAAGCTGTATGTGGCACACGAGCAGCAATATTGGGCACACAATAATGAGTTACTCCATACGCCTGAAAGGTTGGATCTGCATGCGAAGTCTCTCTGGATGTCTCAAAACAACCACCTTGATCGATGCTTACATCAATAATGACGGCTCCTTTTTTCATTTGCCGAACCATATCTTCGGTCACCACAATGGGAGTTCTTCCTGAATGATTTCGCAAGGCTCCAATTACCACATGTGCTGTACGCAACGATTTCAGCAATACTTTGGGCTGAATAACAGACGTGAAAATACGAGCATTTACGCTGGTTTGCAAACGACGAAGTTTGAAAAGATTATTATCGAAAACCTTGACCATAGCACCGAGTCCCAAAGCGGCACGAGCAGCAAATTCGCCCACCGTTCCCGAACCGATAATCACAACTTCCGTCGGTGTAATTCCAGAAAAACCACCCAACATATTTCCTTTTCCATAACGCGTATCTGCCAGATATTGAGCCGCTAACAAAATGGAAGTGTTTCCTGCAATTTCGCTGACTGCCCGAACCAGAGGAAAAGAATTGAAACTGTCGCGAATAAATTCAAAAGCCAAAGCAATAACTTTCTTTTCGGAAAGTTTTCGGAAATATTCGGGCGTTTGAGACGAAATATGAATGGCCGATATAATGGTTTGACCTTTTTTTACCAATTCTATTTCTGGCATCGACAAAGGCGAAACTTTGGCAATAATATCGGCTTGTTCAAAAACCTCCTTGGCGGTATTTACAATTTCGCCTCCAGCTTCGGCATACTCAATATCTGGAAAACAAGCACCCAGTCCTGCATTTTTTTCGATTACAACTCGATAACCATTCTCGACCAACATATTCACTGCTTCGGGCACAATGGCAACTCTGTTTTCATAAAAGCAAATCTCTTTCGGGATACCTACCACCAAAGATCCGTTTTTAGTGCGAACATCCAGCATCTCTTCTTTGGGCATCAATCCACTGCGACTGATGTTGAAATATTTTGATTGATTTTCTTCCATGGCTATTATTTTTTAAAACTCAAATATTCTACTTTTAGTAGTTTCATTCACCTTAATTTTCACATAAACAGCATTATCAGGCAAAAGCAAAGATGCTATTTCGGGCCATTCAATAAAACAATAATGACCGCTGTAAAAATAATCTTCCGCTCCAATTTGCCGGGCTTCATCCAACGATTCTAGACGATATAAATCAAAATGATAAATGGGATTACACTTTTCATCAACATACTCGTTTACGATTGTAAAAGTAGGACTCGACACCAGACTATCTGAATCCAGAGCTTCGCACAAAAATTTTACAAAAGTCGTTTTCCCGGCTCCCATTTCGCCTTGCAATGCAAAAACCCGGGCTTCTTTGTAATGATGAAGCAAGGTTTCCGCAACATTTTTCAGTTCTTCAATGCTATTAATTTGCATCTGCATTTTAACGTGGTTTTAGTTTGATGTATGGAATCAACACCTCTTCCATCGAGATGCCGCCATGTTGAAACGTATTTTTATAATAATTTACGTAGTAATTGTAATTGTTTGGATAGGCAAAAAAATCATTGCTTCGGCAAAAGACAAAAGTACTCGACAAGTTTTCTTGGGGCAAAAATGCTTTGGCTGGATTCTGAATTTCGAAAACCTCTTTCGGATTATACCCCCCAAGGGTTTTCCCAACTTTGTATCGTAAATTAGAATTGGTTGATTTATCTCCCATAATCCGAACTGGATTATTAACCCGTATAGAGCCATGATCGGCTGTTATGACTACAGAAACATTTTTCTCTGCCAGTTTTTTCAACAAATCAAACAAAGGAGAGTGCTCGAACCAAGAGACGGTGACCGAACGATAGGCTGATTCGTCGGGAGCCAATTCTCGAACTATTTCTACATCGGTTCGGGCATGCGACAACATATCAATAAAATTGAAAATAACTACATTAATGGGATGATGCAAATATTGATTCAAATTATCCACCATTTTTTTTCCAAATTCTTGATTTAAAACCTTGGCGTAATGAAATTTGACATTTTTGCCATAGCGTTTCAAGTTTTCGGCAAACAACGAACTCTCATGCTGATTTTTGTTCTCTTCCGAAGACTCTTCCACCCAATATTCTGGATATTTCTTTTTAATTTCGGAGGGCAACATCCCAGCAAACAACGTATTACGAGCATAATGAGTAGCCGTTGGCAATATCGCACAATACAAACTATCCTCTTCCACTCTAAAATAATTGGATAGCACTGGTTCCAAAACTTTCCATTGATCGTATCTCAAATTATCAATCACTATTAAAAACGTAGGA
>JAQUGA010000110.1 GCA_028684405.1 Bacteroidales bacterium
TACCTATCGTATCCGAGAGGCAAAGGCCCCTGCTTGTCGACCTGATTTTTAATAATATCCCCGTCGGCAACAAAAATCATTTTTGCTGGCTTTCCATGGCTCACATATTGGATCATCGAAGAGGTGACAAATTCGGCAGATACACGTCCTTCAAACAACGATTTGAACTCCCCTTCAACCAAGACTGAAACGGGCAAATAACGGTATGCAAACTCTCTGTCGTCGGGTTTTGTCTTTAGTATGTTTAAATTAATAATAATCGGAGCCTGAACAATTTTGGTATACATCGAAGAAGTAAGCAATACTTCCTTTTTTAGGGGCAATGATCCAACGGTATCAATACTGCTTATAAACTCTGATTTGATAGCGTTTACATTTTTCACAATCGGATGATCCAAAATAGGTGTAATAATTGGAAAATAAAACCAAGGAATAAATTGCTGATTGGGCATATTTCCCATTGTTCCTGTAATAATTGGGATAGGCAATGCGTTCATATCTTGCAATAAATTTGTATTCATCCGAATCCCATATCTGAAAAACATATCGTCAAGATTCAAATCATTGATAATTCCTATGGTTTCAGGAGCCCCTTGCAAACTATCCATGCTTGCAAAAACGGGATCGACAAGCCAAAGAACGCTTCCGCCCCTCATGATATGTTGGTCGATGATAAATTTATTTTTTTCTGTAAAGGGCTTAGACGGCTTGGCAATAATCAATAAATCGAATTTATTCCAAGTAACTACATTTCCATTGATGGAATCATATTCAAAATGTCTCAAAGCGTTTACCTTTTCGTCCAATTTTACTCTTTCAACCAGATAAAACTCTTGTAATTCTCGGGTAATATCGGCTACTTCGAGCAATTCCAATTCACCTTGACCTTCAACAAAGCCAATGGAAGGCTTGTTTTTTCGAGATAGTTTATTGATGACTGAGGTTATATTATATTCTAAATTTTGAATTGAAATATTCATAATTTCATCGGATGGAATATTAATATTGGAAGAGAGCAATTGGAGTGGCAATTCACGTTGTTTATAGGTGACCAAAGCCCCAGGAAAAATCACTTGTGTTTTCACCCCATCCACTTTTCTATCTTGGAGCTGAGTGGGTTGTAAACCTTTGCGAGCCAATTCATTATAAATAGCTCTCATTTCGCTATCATCCCTGCCTTCCGAAGGGTCTATAAATTCGTACTGAATATTATCCGAATAAGCTCTATATTCATCCAATAACTCGCGGGTTTCCTTCGCTAACCTTTTAAAACTTGCTGGATAATCGCCTTTTAAATAGACTTTAAAATAGACCACATCATCCAGTTCTTTTAAGATGTTTTTGGTTGATTTTGATAAGGAATATCTTTTTTCAGCTGTTAAATCTACCCGAAAAAACCAAAAATAACCAATTATATTTACAATGACAATCAATAAAAGCGACAAAACAAAATGAGAAACATTAAGTTTTTTCAAGTTAAATTTGGGCATTTTATTTGTTTTTACATCCTCTTTCATGATTATTATTTTTCAAAATTAGATTAATCTATTATTCAACATAGCACTAAATATAATTTACCACTTTCTACTTTGCAATGATAATCGAGCCAGCATTAAGGATACCGCAATGAAACTAAAGAAATATATCACATCTCGCGAATCAACCACTCCACGGCTTATAGAAGAGTAGTGATGGCTTATTCCCATGCTTTTTACGAACAATGAAGCTTTTCCAAAAAAGTCTAAAGAGTAGATAAACTCAAATCCCAAATACATAATTAGGCACATAAAAACGGACAGAATAAAAGCCACAATTTGGCTATCCGTTAGAGATGACATTAATATTCCGATAGACACAAAAACACCGCCCAACAAAAACAAACCTATGTAGGAACCCCACATACCCCCTTGATCGATGTTTCCTTTGGGATAACCCAAATGATAAACTGTATAAAAATAGAATAAAGTAGGCAACAGAGCAACAAAAAGCAAAGTCCAGTATGCCAAAAACTTAGCCAAAACAATTTGCCAATCGGTCAAAGGTTTTGTAAGTAACAACTCGATGGTTCCGGTTCTTTTTTCTTCGGCAAATGATTTCATTGTAAGTGCTGGAATTAAGAAAAGAAAAACAAAAGGAGCCAACATAAAAAGCCCGTCGATATTAGCATAACCAAATTCCAACACATTGAAATCCAATGGAAAAACCCATAAAAACAATCCTGTAATAATCAAAAAAACACCAATTACGATATATCCGATTAATGAACTTAGGAAACTTAAAATTTCACGTTTATAAAGAGCAAGCATACTTATTAGAGATTAGAAATTATTGGGTTAACTTAAAAACTTTTGTATAATATCTTCCACAGAAATACCTTCCGCTTCCGCTTTGTAATTTTTCACCAAACGATGTCTCAAAATAGAAGGTGCAACAGCTTTAATATCATCAATATCAGGAGCATGTTTTCCGCTGATAACGGCATGGCACCGAGCAGCCATTATTAAATTTTGCGAAGCTCTTGGGCCTGCACCCCACGAGAGGTAATCGTTTGCCCAGGGATGAGCCAAGGCAGTTCCTGGACGTGTTTTGGTGGACAAATCAACGGCATATTGATAGACGTTGTCTACAATGGGGATTTTTCTCAAAAATTCTTGAAAAAAAAGAACTTCTTCTACCGATAGAACGACTTCAGGTTCGGGTAAATATTTAGTGACTGTATTTTTTACAATTTGAATTTCTTCTTCCACCGATGGATAATCCAAAATGATATTGAACATAAAACGGTCGAGTTGAGCCTCAGGTAGCGGATATGTCCCTTCTTGTTCGATAGGATTTTGAGTTGCCAATACGAAAAAAGGATTGGGCAAGTCGTGTGATATTCCGGCCATAGATACCGAACGCTCTTGCATGGCTTCCAAAAGAGCAGATTGAGTTTTGGGAGGAGTTCTGTTAATTTCATCAGCCAAAACAATATGTGCAAAAACGGGTCCTTTGATGAATTTAAAATTCCTATTTTCATCCAAAACCTCTGTTCCCATAATATCCGAGGGCATTAAGTCGGGCGTAAATTGAATTCGATTAAACGACAATCCAAGGCATTTTGCCAAAGTTGTAATCATCAATGTTTTTGCCAAACCAGGAACACCTACCAAAAGAGCGTGACTCTTGCAAAATATAGAGACAATCACGTCTCTTACAACATCATCTTGTCCGATAATGACTTTGGATACTTCCGATTTTAAAATTTCGTATTTATTTCTAAATGCCTTAATTGCTTCGGCATCGTTTTCAAAATGTATCATAGTTAAGTTCGCTTCGATTTATTTAATCCATTTATTATCAAAATCGCATTCACCATACGGAGCTTTGACTTTAATATACGTATTTTTAATTTTTTCATTCATCCATTTTTCAATGATTTCGGCTTTTTTATTTTCCAAAGCCGCATTTTGAATCTTATCGTAATCATCTCTCAAGTTTGCAGTATGCGGAGGACGAATATTTTTGAGGTAAACCAAACGATAGGCGTTTTTTCCATCTTCGGTCATCATAGGCAAAGGCTTGGTAATTTCTCCTGTTTTCAATTTTTCCACGGCATAAATAAGAGACTTATCCAAGTGTTCTGCTTCAAACATAGCAGTTCCTGAGTACGGATTTATCATGGTTCCTCCTGATTTTTTTGAAGGATATTCAGAGAACAACATGGCTGCTGAATCAACCGAAATTTCTTTGTTCACAATCATTGTATAAACGCTATCCAGCAAAAGCTTAGAAGCCATAATGGTTTCTGTAGAAGGTTTTGGCTGAATGAGCAGATGTCGAACATTGATAAGCTCACCACGACGTTCAATTAATTGAAGGATGTGGAAGCCCGCTTTTGTTTTTACAATGGGCGAAATTTCACCTGGTTTTAGGGAAAAAGCAGCTGATTCAAATTCGGGATACATATCACCGCGAGCAAAGAAACCGAGCTCACCGCCTTTAGACATGCTTCCAGGATCGTCTGAATACAAAACTGCCAAAGTTGTGAAACTCTCGCCTTTTAATATTCTATTTCGAAATTCATTTAATCTCTCACGGGCATCTAACATCTCTTTATCGCTTATTTGAGAAATTTTGACAATTTCCTGCAACTCGTATTCAGCAGGAACCAAAGGCAAGCTATCGGGATGAATACTTTCGAAATAGGCTTTTACTTCCCCTGGCGTGACCACAACATTTTGAGTGATTTTCTCTTGCATAATTTCCGACAGAAGCTGGTCTTTAACAGGATCTTTGAGCTCTTCTTTTATTTCGGTATACGATTTTTTATAGTACTCTTCTAGCTTTGTTCTCGAGCCAAATTGCTGAATAAAATATCTCAAATTGCGTTCGATTCGCTCCTCTACTTGCAATTCGGTGACCACAACACTATCTACCATTGCCTGATTGACCAATAGTTTTTGGAACATCATATTTTCAAGCAGATTGCATTTCAAAACCAAGCCCCCTTCGGCTATTCCATATTGCATTTTAACTTGCAGATATTGGCTTTCGATATCCGAATGCAGAATATAGTTTTTTCCGACAACAGCCACTACTTCATCAATAATGACACCTTTCTGATTTTGAGCCGTCAGAAAGAAAGAGACGAATACGAGTAAAAAAACCAATGTTGTTTTTATTTTTTTCATAGTGTTTTATTCATAAGTAGTATAAGTTCCAGCACTTGTTGCTGTAGCATAAATTTTATTTTGCAATGAATCCAGTAAATTTGTTTTTCTTTGTTGCAAAATAATCATTTTTATATTATCCTTTTCGTATGCCAAAGGTGACATTTCATCTTTAATTCTGATTTCTTTGACCAAAACAAAATATTCATAATTAGAATCCGATAGTTCAAAGCGTTTAGATGTAAGAGTAGATTCTTTTTGAAGAACATTTCCAAAAGGAATCTCTTTGATAACATCATCATACATTAACCACACCGAATCATCTAAAAAATAATTTTCGGCATGCTGATTACAAATCCTTTCCAATATTGGTAAATCTTTTGGATTGGACGAAAAAAGCAAACGTTTTGCTTGTTCTTTTAGTGCATTTGGTTTTGAAATTTCCATCTTTACAAATCGGAGTTTGAGGATGTTTGTTTTTAATTCAAAATCAAATGTGTTTGAGTTATAAAAATTCAAAACTTCCTCATCTGAAACCACTGTGTCAATGTGGTTTAAAACCCATTTCTTTTCAAATTCAAAGATAAGCAAGCTTTTTCGATACTCTTCTATTTGTCTTGAAAAATCTTTTTCTTTTTTGCTCAAATATTTATTTGCTTCATTCACCATCAACTCAGATGTTATCCACTGGCGAATCTCACTTTGTACGATAATTGCACTGTCTTCTCTGGAGATATTTTCAGGCAAATCCAACATTAAGTCGGAATAATAAAGCGTTTTGTTGCCTACTTTTGCCAAAGGAATTTCATCCTTTGACGAAGAGCAGGCAACAAAAAGAAAATTGACAAACAAAAATATTATTAATTTATTTTTCAAGTTATTGGATATCAATTTTTATTAAAAACACTTTCAAAAACAGATTTGTCAACTGTGTATTTATAAGAATTACGAAGCGATTTTATCCATTCTTTTTCAAGATAGTTTTGATATTCTGAAATTACAATACCCTTAATTTCATTCAGGGATTTTGGTTCTACTTCATGAATTTTGGTGACATAAATGATGTTGTATTCATTATTTGCTAAAACGATATCAGATACTCCAGATTTCCATTCAAAAACATCAATGATAGCATTGTCGCCTTTCGCATACAATCCATTTTCTATTTCAACAATGTTCTTTTTCCTATTCAAATAATCCACAATTTCTTGCGTTGGAATATTTTTAGACGACATGGATTTTATTCTTTTCAAACTCTTTTTTGCTGATTTTTCATCGCTAAATTTATAAACAACTGCATCTATTCGTCTAGGATGCTGATAGTTGTGTTTAATTTGTTCGTAATAATCTTGAAGACCAATCGTGTCTTTTACTGCTTTCGACCAAACCATTTGATCGGTTAATTCGAATAATAATATTCCATCGCGATATTCTTTCATTAACTCACGAAATTCTTTGTGTTTTTCAGCCAAGCGACTGTCTTCATAATCCATTATTCTTTCTTCAACCCATTTATCATATTTTGCATGAGCTAAAGTTTTAATGTTTTCTACTTTAGAATCGCCTTGATTATTTTCTAAATATTGAGCAAAGTCAGACTGGGAATAGGTTTTTTCTCCAAAACGAATTAACTGACGATTTAATTTACCAGCTTTTTCGGAAGACCAATTACCTGTCAAGAAAGAGGTGTCCAAAGTAGCAATAACGGCATCCAAGGCTTTCGCATCAGAAGTAAATTTATATTCCTCTTTTAAGCGATTAATAAATGCATCTTTGCTTTTATTAGACCGAATGTCACGAGCAATTTTCATTTTTAATTCATTTTTACTTTCCTCAAAACTGGGAACCCCTTTAAAGTCAAGAAGTTTTATAAAATGAAATCCATACATAGTTTCAACAGCTTTTGAAATCTCATTTTTTTCCATTCCATAAATTGCACTTACAAATTCAGGAACCATTCGATTGGGACCAAACCAAGGCAACAAACCACCTTTGGGAGCTGAACCTTTATCGTCTGAATACTCTTTCACTAATTCTTCGAAAGGCACATTTTTATCAATTTTTTGTTGAATCTCTTTTAATAAAGCTTCACGCTCTTTAATAATTTCAGCGGTATCATCTGGTTTTGAAGCCAAAAGCAAATGAGCAACTTGGATTCTGCCCATAGCGGCTTGTTTATCAGTGACCAAAACAATATGATACCCAAAAGAGGAACGGATCGGCATTGAAACTTGACCTACTGGGGTTGAATAAGCAGCCGTTTCAAAAGGATAAACCATGTCGAAAACGGTAAAATATCCCAAATCGCCTTTGTTTCCTTTTGCAGGTGGGCGACCCGCAATAATCTGATCACGGGCAGAAGGATCTTCAGAAATCTCAACGGCAACTTTGCCAAAATCTTCGCCACCAACAATACGTTTGCGTGCATTCATAGCCTTATTCCATGCAGCCAAAGTATCTTTGGGTGATGCATCTTGTTCTACACGAATTAATATATGCGAAGCACGAATATCTGCTTTTGAACGTTCATAAGCCTCTTCTAAAAGATGATCATTTACCTCTCTATCAATTAAAAAAGGCTGCGCAAGTTGCTTGCGATATCCTTCTAGCTCTGAAATAAAAGAAGATGCAGTATCCAATTTCAAGCGACTTGCTTCTTTCACTTTCAGTTTGAAATTAATAAACAAACCTAGATACTCTTCCAAATCTTTGCGATTAATTTCTTGGTTTTTTGTCGTGTTGTTTTTATTATAAACCGCTAAGAAATCTTCCAATGTGATTTTTTCATCATCGATGATTAGCAAAATGGGCTCTACTTTGGCAACTTCTTGGTTAATCCCTTCAATTTGTGTTGTAGTTTGTACCTTAGTTTTACTTCTAGGTTTCGATTTCTGAGCAAAAACAGCTTGCCCTTGAAAAGCAATCAAAAGAAGAAATAGCAATAATTTTGTTTTCATATTATATTAATTTGTGTTATTTGATATATCTTTTACCTAGAATAATTTGGAGCTTCACGCGTAATAATAATATCATGTGGATGACTCTCTAAAATACCAGAATGAGAAATTTTAATAAACTTAGCATCTCGTTTAAGAGCTTCAACATTTTTACAGCCCGTATATCCCATACCAGCGCAAAGTCCGCCCACCATTTGGTGAATCACTTCAGAAAGTGTTCCTTTATAAGCAACCCTGCCGACAATACCTTCGGGAACTAATTTTTTAATATCATCTTCTGCATCCTGGAAATATCTATCTTTTGATCCTTTTTGCATGGCTTCCAAAGAACCCATTCCTCGATATGTTTTATATTTTCTTCCTTCGTAAATAACAGTTTCACCAGGAGATTCATCTACGCCAGCAAACAACGAACCTGCCATAATGGTACTGGCACCAGCGGCCAAGGCTTTTACAATATCACCCGTATAACGGATGCCTCC
>JAQUGA010000111.1 GCA_028684405.1 Bacteroidales bacterium
AGAGAAGTTAAGCTAATCAGCGCCGATGGTACTGTCCTAAAAGGGATGGAAGAGTAGGTCGCCGCCATCTATATTTAAAAAAGCTTGTCAATTCATTTTGACAAGCTTTTTTTATTGGAAAAAAATAGAGAAAATTTAAGAGGCTTTTGAATAAATACGATACTGCCCAAAAAAGTGTGTAAAGCTCAAAAAATTACGATTTTTGTAGTACAAACAATAAAAATTGAAATTATGAACTTTACACAAGCACAAATTACGGAAATTTTAGATGAAATTGCAAATGGAAAAAATGCTTATCAAGAATTACTAAAGATATCATTAGAAAGCAGACAGTATCCAGCATCCTGATCAGTCGTTACAATATCCATTTATACAAAAATTATTATCAAACTAAAAGCTTGATAATAATCGGGCTTTTATAAAATGTGTTTAAAACCAACAAGTGTTTTTCGGGAATTACTATCTAATCTGATTTATCTCCAAAACAAATACCAACTCCTTTTGCAGTCTTCACTAAGTCGCTTTCAACATCTACGAAGTTAGGTTGATTTATCACTTCAATTAGAGGAACTGAAATAATATTGGGATGGCGGTAGGCCACCATTTTTCCGTATTCTTTATCCAATACCATCTCAAATGCTTTTACCCCAAATTGAGTGGCTAAAACCCTGTCATATGCAATTGGAATGCCTCCTCTTTGTAAATGCCCAAGAACGGTAACTCGAGTGTCTTGTTCAAGTCCGGCATCTTTTAATTCGCTTTTTAGTTGTTCGGCAACACCTCCTAATTTTCGATGTGCATATCCCACTTCATCCACGACCGAAGAAACTGTTTCCCCATCAATGGGTTTTGCTCCCTCTGCAATAACGATATTACAAAAACCACGTCCTTTATGATATCTCGATTCGATTTTTTTAATAACTTTATGAATATCGTATGGGATTTCGGGAATGATACAAACGTCTGCACCGCCAGCAATGGCAGCATTAAGAGCAATCCAACCAGCATCGCGTCCCATTACTTCCAAAATAAATGTTCTGTTGTGGCTGGCTGCTGTTGTCACCAATTTATCAACAGCTTCAGTAGCAATTTGTACTGCTGTTTGAAATCCAAACGTAAAATCCGTAGCGGATAAGTCATTATCAATAGTTTTGGGGACTCCAATAATATTTAATCCTTTTTCGTATAATTTCTGAGAAATGAGTTGTGAACCGTCGCCTCCAATATTAATAACAGCATCTACGGCTAAATATTGTAATTTTCGAATCATTTCATCCGAACGGTCAACTGCAATCCAGGTGCCATCGTTTGATTTTATGGGCCAAGCAAAAGGACCTCCTTTGTTTGTTGTTCCTAAAACCGTTCCGCCTTGATAATGAATGCCTTCTACGGCTTTATTGTCGAGAACTACAATTTCAGTAGGTTCTCTTAAAATACCATTAAAAGATTCGATGGAGCCAATTACTTCCCATTCGGATTCTTGAGATGCTCTTTTAACAATTCCGCGGATAACGGCATTTAAACCAGGGCAATCGCCACCACCAGTGGCTACCAAAACTCTTTTCATACAATTAGATAAATTAGTTTTATTATTATTTGTTGTTTGGATCTGGAGGGTAGTTGCCAGGGTATTTATTGTGGTTGTTGTCTTGATATAAAACGCTGAAAATGAACAATGTGATTGCCGATGATGCAAAAATAATCAACAAACTACTCAACGATTTTGATAGTATATCTGTAATATCAATTACATCCCATATCGCTAAAACACTAACGAGAGTTGTTGCAAAAACCAGAAGTGCCAGCAGAATTGAAAAAAATCGTTTTAAGGTACCAGATGTGATTTTCATAAGTAAGGTTTTAATGAATCATACAAAAATAGTTATTTTATTAAAGCAATTTATTATTTGGGCTCGCTTTAACGTTTCTTCAGACTAATTTAGAGTTTCTCTCAATTCCATTAAAAAGCTTCGTACTTTCTTCAGCCGTTTAATTATTTCAATGTTTTTCTCATATTTATCACCCGATATGCTTAGTTTTTCCTTCGCTCCTTGAAGTGTATAGCCTTGTTCTTTTACAAGATTGAAAATCAGATGAAAATTATCGACGTCCTTTTGAGTAAACATACGATTCCCTTTTTTGTTTTTTTGAGGTTTTATAATGTCAAATTCTTTCTCCCAAAAACGTATTAAAGAAGTGTTGACATCAAACATTTTGGCCACTTCCCCAATGGAATAATAAAGTTTATCTAAGTTTTTTTCCATGGTATTATCGTTTTCTAAACACTTCAGTATTAATATCGTAATTTATCCAATAATCTCCCTTCTCTAAGTTTTTCAAATCCACCTCTTTTCCAGTTCCTGAAAGTAATAAAAATCCATCAATAGAATAGATTTCGTAATGAGTTTTGTCAGAGAAAACTATTTTTTCTCTGATTTTCCCTTTTTGAATGATAATATTTCTATTTCCTGTTCTTACTTTAACGCTTTTTGTATAGGTAACAATATTTTGATTAGGATCGATTTGTTTGATTCGAAATAAATTTAAATTCGAGCTCAAAGTAGGAGTGTATTTATCAATAGAAATTGTGTCGGACAAGCCAAGAACAGATGCTGTGATCCATTTGCCCCACAAATATTGTTCAATTTCAAATACTTTACCGCTGTCTAATTCTGAGACATCCCATTGTAATACGCCTTGTCGACGAACGTATTTGAATGACTCTAAAAAGAGTTCACTGCTTTGTTTTACGGCATCTAGATTCGAAATAATAGGTTCGCAATTCTCATCGTGCTGGATTATTAAAAGCAGATTGTCGCCCGTTTGAAATCCGAATTTTTTTAAATTAACGATCACCGAATTAGAATTAAATACAGAATCTACGATAACATTATTAATTGTTATTGATTTTATACATGAATTTTGAATAGGATTTGGATTGTAGATGTATAAATTTTTATCCCAATAATTGCCTTCTATTAAGATTTCTTGAGAAAATACTTGAACAGAAAATCCGATAAATATAAAAATCCAAACACTAAAGCCCTTCATTGCCTATTTTAAAAATTATTAGCAATTATACTATTTTCTTTTCAATTAAAATTTATTGTCCATGTTTTTTTTAAAAACAGACCTGTTAATAACATTGTTTTAATAAAACGATTACTTTAGAATTATCCGAAAACTACCAATAGTTGATTTTGTATGGAAATAATTGGTTCAGCTCCCCCGAATAGTAAAATTGATATGCCAATGAACCAAAAGTGTACATTTTATCGTGGACAATAATTCTAGAACCTCCCACCGAAGGATTTGGTTTGGGAATTGAAACAGCATAACCTAAATTAAACAGCGTTGCCAAAATTTCAGGACGGTTCGAGATGTCGTATCCTGCATCAAGCCACTGTTGACGTATTTGTCGAATAATTAGTGCGGCATACATGTATGAATAATAATGGTTTTTATAATTCACAAGTCTGCTAAATCTCTCGTTTGCAGTGTCTTGGGTAGAAAAGTCAAGCAAATGTTCAAACTCCTTTCCCAAATAGAAAACCGAACTTGTATCTTTTATAAATCTCTCGGTTCGCTTGGCAGTTTCTTCCTTAATGCCCGTTACGCCCAATGAAAACTTTGATTCAACAGAAAGAATTTTTAAGGGATTAATTACCTTTTTATAGGTTTCTCTCGATGAATTAAAAAGTCTCATTTGTTCTCCAAGCAAAACCGAAACAATTAATCTGGGCTCTACTCTTGTTGCTCTCGAAACACTATCAATTATTAAAGAATCCTTTGCCACTGCAATTTTAAAATCTTCCCACTCTAAGATATTCATCCACGAAAAAGCATTTTTATCGGAAGCTATTCTGCTTCCTAAGGCCACGTTTCCATTTTTTAAATCATTGATAAATTCTGTACTATCGATTAGTTCCAATTGAATTGCCTGAAACATTCTTTGTGACAAATTTACATCTTTGTGTTCTAAAAAACAGGAATGCAGCTTAATGGCATTGTAAGGGAAATACGAATTTAAGATATTCAATTGTTGATAAAATTCAAATACCGAACTTATTGGATTGTTGCATGTGTCGTTTTTGGATAGCAATTCTGTTTTTTGAATATCTTGAAAATATCGGTCGTTATAATCTACTGCACCAGGGTCGTTAAAGAGATGCAACTTAATTGCAAAAAAAGATGCCGTCAGGATAAAACCCTCAATGGCAAATAATAGTACAAGTACGATAAAGCTATATCGTATAAATTTGTTGGCATACATTCTATTAAGAAACTTCATATTCTGTATTTTATTTTTGTTTTACTCCAATAATATTAGGCATTTTTCTAAATTCACTATTTTTATCTGTTGGATAAGTCTGAGAAACATAGCTTCCAAATTTTCCAAATGCAGTATCTGGTAAATTGATGTAGAAAGAAGCTTCTGGACCGCCTTCGAGATACATGGCTGTTTTTATTTGCAGATCGCTCAGTAGCATAAAATCAATCATATCATTCGGTTTATATGGGCTTCTAGTAAACAAAAACAGAATATTCCCTTTCTTGTCGATGGCCAATAAAGTCATGCTGCACGACAACTTGCTTTTCTCACTCCAATAAATTGCTTTTCCATTGTTGTCAATCAAACGGATTGATTGCACATAACACTGATATTCAGACTTGTAGTCTTCATATTTTTCGTTAATCAAGTCAATAATTCTCACTTTTGGAAAAGAAGATGATTTTGGATTAAATGCCAACAGAGCATTAAAAGCGTCTTTAAAAACTGGATTATTTATATAATCGCCATTTCGCATAAAACCAGTAGCCGTAAATCTGTTTGCCAAAGAGTACATTCCTGCATTAATTCCAAAAATATACGATTCTTTTTCGCACCATTCTGGCAAAGTTCTAAAAGGGGAATCGACTTGAGATGCAATTTTTAATTCAAAATTATAATTAGAAGGATCAATCTTTATAACCGATATTTTTGAGTCCGAAATATTAGATGTTCGTATAGCCTTGTACTCGGAATACCAAATGCCTTTATCTAATTGATTCCATGTGCCAATAATTTTTTGACCATAAAAACTGTGAATAAAAAAGATGAAATAAATAAATAATATATTTTTTTTGTCGATACAAAAATAAAAACGATTGGGCAATTTTTTATTTAATAAAAAAGGTCTCATCTTCTGTTTTAATTCGACGCAAAAGTATCAAAATTGAGACTTGAAAACACATTTCTGCAAAAATAAATTTGCCTGTGTAGTATCTTGGCTTATAGTGTATTAATGCTTTGTTTTATGTTTTTCTCAATTCTAAAAATAGTTTGCTTTTTTTTTGAAATAAATGGGGATCTGTTTTTTTATCAAAATTGAATGCCTAACTTTTCATCCAACTTTCCCCTCGTTCAAATTAACTTATTTCTGTGTCCAAAATACTGAATCTCACACCCGAAAAATCAAATTCACACTATTTATCCAAAAAAAACCTTGATAAAATAAGTTTTGTGTATTTTTGACGTTTGTATTTCAATCTACTTAAAAAACAAGCATGAAAATATATAAAAGCACTCAATTTGCACTTGGGTTAATCCTAATAGCAGTTCTGTTTTCAAATTGTCGAAAAGATGAACAGCTTTATGATAAATCAGACGCAAAACTTAGTTTTTCGCACGAAATTGTCGCCTTCGACACCGTTTTTTCAACCATTACAACAGCAACTCGCCAATTAATGGTTTATAATCCATACAATAAAGCCATAAATATTTCATCTATTTCACTGGCAGGTGGAACACAATCGCCTTATAGTATTAACGTTGATGGAAAAGCAGGAGTTCGTTTTTCGAATGTTGAAATAAGATCTAAAGATAGTTTATACATTTTTATTCAAGTAAATATCAATCCTTCCAATCAAAATAATCCTTTTTTAATCACCGACTCTATTGTTTTTAATACCAATGGAAACATTCAGGATGTTGATTTGCTTGCATTTGGTCAGGATGCAAACTTTATAGTTGCCGACACGTATCGCCAAGGATTGCCTCCCTACAAAATTGTTTCCAACGCTGGCGAAACTGCGATATGGGACAACTCTAAACCGTATGTAATTTATGGATATGCCGTCATTGATTCGGCAGCCAGTTTGCAAATACAAGCCGGATCCCGCATTTATCTTCATAAAAATTCTGGAATTTGGGTCTACCAAGGCGGTAATATTCAAGTGAATGGAACCAAAGAGCAACCCGTACTATTTAGAGGCGACCGCCCCGAAGAGTGGTATAGCGATGCCGCTGGACAGTGGGATAGAATTTGGATAAACGAAGGAAGTCAGGACAATGTGATTAAGCATGCTGTGATCCGAAATGCTTTTATTGGTATTCAAGCCGAAACCCTCGAAAAACCCATGGGTAATAAGTTGATTCTTGAAAATACCGAGATTAGGAATGCTTCTGGAATAGGACTTTTTAGCAGAAATTATTCCATCGATGCTACAAATAATGTTATTGTAAATTGTGGTCAGTATTGTGTTGCTCTTACGTACGGTGGAACTTACAGTTTCATCCATAATACGATTGCTAATTTTTGGTCGGGTAGCATTCGGCAAACGCCAGCTTTTTATTTTAATAATTATCTAGTTAGCAATAATACTGCGATTGCAAATAATTTGACCTTGACTTTTGCCAATTCTATAGTGTATGGCAATAATATAAATGAATTTGAAATGGACACCATTCCACAATCGAATGTGCAGTATCTTTTCGATCACAATATTTTAAAAACAGCTTATTTTTTTAGCAATAATAGTGCTTTTGTAAACTGCAAACAAAATGTAAATCCGCTGTTTAAGGATTATGCAAATTATAATTTTGAATTGTCAACCAGCTCGCCAGCCATTGATGCGGGAAATACTCTTTATATTCCGTTTGCCCCCAATGATAAAAACGAAGTTCCTAGAATGGGAAATCCTGATATGGGGGCCTTTGAGTTTTCACGATAAAATCCAATAGAAGACAACTGCAATTGTTGGTTGACTGTTGCCTGAAATCGTTGAATTTAATTTTATAGTAAATTTTATTAAAACACAAGATTACAAAAGCTCATTGGCTAAATTTGCCAGTTCGCTCCGTTCACCTTTTTCAAGTTTAATATGAGCATAAAGTGGATGTTCCTTGATGCGATCGATTAAGTATGAAAGACCGTTGCTTTGTGCATCCAAATAAGGAGTGTCGATTTGGAAAATGTCGCCTGTAAATATAATTTTTGTGTTTTCACCAGCCCTGGTAATAATGGTTTTCACTTCGTGAGGAGTGAGATTTTGAGCTTCATCTACAATAAAACAGATGTCGGATAAACTCCTTCCGCGAATATATGCCAAAGGTTGAATGACCAATTTTTCGTTTTCCAAATCTTCATTTATCGAGTGAAACTCTTTGTCTTGTTCGGAAAACATATTCCGGATAAATTTCAAATTATCAAACAAGGGTTCCATGTATGGATTCAGTTTTGATTTTATATCTCCGGGCAAAAAACCGATGTCTTTATTGCTCAGTGGAACTATTGGACGAGCCAAAAAAACTTGCTTGTAAAAACGCTTTTGCTCCAATGCTCCAGCCAGTGCCAGAAGGGTTTTTCCAGTTCCAGCAACTCCCTGCAAAGTGACTAGTTTGATGTCGGGATTCATAATGGCGTGCAAAGCAAAAACTTGTTCGGCATTGCGCGGAGTGATGCGATAAGCCGGACGTTTATCCAGTTTTTCGAGCAGTAGTGTATTTGGATTATAGAACGACAAAACCGAACTGCTGCCATTTTTTAAAATGTAATAGTGATTGGCCACGGGTGTTTCAATTCCTACTAATTCAGGCTCTATTGTGCCCCGTTCGTAAAATTTAGAAATGATATCTTTATCAATATTTTCAATCTTGCTGACACCCGAATATAAATTTTCAATATTTTTTATTTTTCCAGTTTCATAATCTTCAGCTATCATATCAAGTGCTTTGGCTTTAATTCGCAAGTTTATGTCTTTTGTAACCAAAATAACTTGTCGGTCTGGATGTTTGTCTTGCAGCCATGTTACGGCATTTAAAATGCGAT
>JAQUGA010000112.1:0-5831 GCA_028684405.1 Bacteroidales bacterium
CTCAACATTAATAAGCTGAGCCCTTGCTTTGGTATTTATACTAAAAATGATAAATAAGGATATAAAAAATACTTTGTTCATACTATCGAAGTCAATTTTAATGATGGTTTATGGACAAAGTTAATTTATTATTCGGAATCTCTTTTATATCTGCTAAATTGAAATAATAAAAGCAATCTTATTATTTCAAACTGCTTTAATTACTTCCAATATCTTTACCTAAGCCAATATATCCAAATGACAATATTCAAAAAATTTTTACGGCGAGCTTCAACAAACTCATTTATCTGATATAAACAGAATGGAAAAATTATTTGCAGTTGTTATTATCGCTTTTGTATGGGCATATAAAATTGGTTTGTTCTTACATCATAATATTAAAAAAACAAGAATGCTTTAAGCATGGCTATAGAGCAAAGAGTTTTGTTAAATATGGTTTAGGATACATTGCTGCAATACTTTTAAACGTTAATTATCAAGACAATATAGGGATTTATGCTTTTTGTCACGTACTTAGATAATAATTCTAAAAAACCAAATGACCGAGTGTTATAAAAGGTGATCAAGTGACCGGGTGCTAACGTCTGATTAATTGCTCACGCATGAAACAATTAAAAATTAGAAAAACAAACTTCAGATTACGGACCACCGATTAAGGACTACATGCCACCAACCACGGAATCCTCTTATTTATGCTTCGCACAGCGAATCATCTACAAATGCGAGTTTCCAGCCATCTGGAGTATTGATAAAATAAAATCCACGGGGATTATCATACGCATTGGGAACATATAATGCCATAATTTCGGCTTTGGGGTAGATAACTTTTACAGGTTTTGTTTCAAAAGTCTCTGTATTGACAACCACATCCGGAACTTTTTGAAGCGATTGATAAT
This sequence comes from Bacteroidales bacterium, assembly GCA_028684405.1. Lineage (GTDB taxonomy): Bacteria > Bacteroidota > Bacteroidia > Bacteroidales > WCHB1-69 > JAQUGA01. The sequence goes on from JAQUGA010000112.1 coordinate 897, forward strand.
ATACGATATTCTTAGTACGAAAATCAAGTCCACAGGGACCTTCATTGACTGCCATAAGCTCAAACTTTACACTGCCATTTTTTCGGGGTTTCGACAAAAAATCATCTTCCGAAACAAATCCAAAATCTTCGGATCTCGATGCCAGTTTTGACACAGTTCCGGGAGCGTAATAGCGTTGGACATCCATTTTTGAATCAATATAAGTTGCCAAAATAGGGTCTTTTTTGCGAAGCAAGTTATTGAAGTTTTTATTCCAATAGCAATCGTTCAAAAAGTCTTCGACAAAAACATCCTCAAAGGCATCAGTAGAGGCATTTCTTACTAAAGCTCCATTTCCATCTGAAGCTTTAACTTTAAGTGAATTAACAACATAATCAATCACGCTTTTCATCATCTTTTTCTCTTTTTCAGGATATTCAAAACGAATGTTGAAATAGTTATCACCACTGAGCATGGAGTATGTTGCATGTAAAACATCATCTATTTTATATTCGATAAAATAGCTATTTGCTTCAAGTTTTTTATTAAAAACACCTTCTGCCATTTTCAATTCTTCACGATAGGCTTCGCCAATTGTATATAAGTCGCCGCCTGTTAGATAATCATTTTTATAGTCACGATAAACAAGAAGTTGAATTGTTTGATCTTCTGAGATAAAACTTTGTCCGTCTTGATTTGTCGCTTCGCCTTGCGGAATCAGAAAATCGGGATATTCAACGGTATAGTTGTAAAATTGATTATGGTAGGTTTCATATTTCACTTTGCTACCACTACAAGCGACAATAAATGCGAGGATTGTGAAAAAAAACATTTTTTTAGTTGTCATGATTTATTTTTTTAATTTAATTAGTATAGAAAAAAATGCAAGTGGGCATGCCTAAAAGTTCATTACTCACCTACTCTAATTTGTTATTTTGGAACATAAAAGGATACATTTTGAGCAATTTTTTGAATAGAATTTGTCTCGTTATTTGCAACAAACAAGTTCTGTTCATTATCAACAAAAGCCACCTTATTGTTTTTCAACCATATAGGCTTCTTACTGCTGGCAATATCCGTGTTTTTCAAAAGCATCTGATTACTGCCGTCTACATTGGAGATACAATATGGTCCATGAGCTAAATCTCCAAACTCAAGTATTACTCCAAAAAAAACTTTCTTCTCATCTGGCGAAAGTGAATAACGGGTATATTCTATGTCCACCCAAAAATCTTTATTTTCGTTTTGTCTGAGCTCTTTAAAATTCAAATTGTCAGTCAGACAGGCTTTTGCATTATTCCGTGTGTAATAGAGCTGTTGGTTGGAGGTTTCAAAATAGTTTTGAATTTTATTAAAAGAGAGTTCGCCTGAGAATTTTCTAATAACTGAATAGTCCAATTCTTTCCGAGTAATTTTATTTTTGGCAATGGAATAGATTGACATGGATTCAAAACCATAAAAATCCCAACTAAAGGTATGTTCGATAAGCAATTCTCCTTTGTGATAAAGAAAAGAGCTTGCTTCGCCGTATGTTTCGCTTATGCACGCATCCTTTTTTAGTTTCCAATCAACAACCCACTCTGGAGTTGGATTTGACTCACTAATATCAACAGACTTAAGCCACAGCGAATTGTCACGTACTACATTGTAATACAATATTTTCCCATCGGAATCGAAAGTGAAGTTTAATATAGCTTCGGTCTCTTCCATAAATTTCACTTTTGTGTTGTCATCAAAACTGTAGAAAAACAGCTCGCCTTCGCACAAAAAAGCCAATGGATATTGGGTGTATAAAATATCGGCAACTTTTTGTGGGCTTTCATCTTCTGTTTGTGATTTGATGATTCCATTTTCTTGATGATCGCTATTGCAGGTTGTGAATAGGAAAAGGCTAATTAATAGATAAATTGTTTTTTTCATAATTAGAAAATATTAAAATTACTTTTCCCATTTTTCATTTTTCCATTTCAAAACAAGATCTTTGGTCACATCATATGGAATTACAAAGCTCTCATCATAATCTATCAAGCGGTCACAATCTAAGCTTATTTTTAGCGAAGTTCCCTTTCTGGGCAACTGATAATAAAGACTATAGGCTCCTTTGGCAAATTGTTGTTCTGCAAATTTTCGAGTTTTGGACGAGATTTCTGAAACATTAACAAAGTCGGATAATTTAAACTCTTGATGACCGCCAAGTTTATAATTGAGGTCTTCGGTTAGTTTCCCATTATGATAAAAAAACACTCTTATTTCACTTCCGAATTCTGTACAATCGTTTACAGCGACCAACTTCCGACCGTCTTTCAAATTCCAATAGCACATTTCCCATCCAAATTGCGATCCAGTAAGACTTAAGAATCCGTTTTTCACATCGCAAACATCAATAGGAGTTTGCGAAATATCATATGCTTTTTCATCGCCAATGTGCTTGAGAAGCAAGCTTCTCTTGTTAGGACTAATTTTCTCAAAATCTTTAAATACATCATCGGGCAACAACAGAAATATATCTTTAATATTCACTGTCGCATCATCGATGGACTCTGTTGCAATTTTATTTTCGTGTTCCTTGGCAGCCCTTTTTTCTGCATCACCAAGGTTTTGATTCTTACTGCTGCATGCAAAAAGAAGTGCAAGAAGAGCGGGCAAATAGAATTTTATTTTCATTACTTATCTTTGGGGTTAATTTGAGTTTATAAATCAAAACATCAAGATCCAGCATTAAATTCTATTGATTTAACCCATTCATTTTTATCAAACATAACTTGAATTGATAAAAATCCTCCCATGATAATTCCATTTTCAAGTTCGGAGGAATTATTCTGATTTAGTTTGAATTTATTTATCAAAAAATTCTTGTTGCAGTCTTTGTCGCCACAAACAATCCATCCAAAACTCTTTCCTGCTTTATTAATGAAGGCATAAATCATACGATTGTCTTCATAAACCAAGCGAATGCCATCAAACTCCAGAGTCGTAGTGCTTACAATATAATCGTCATCGATGTATCCAGAAACCTCCATTGGACCCGTTTTTGTTGATTCAGACAGCGGTTTACCCAAGCGATATTTGGCATCGTTAGGATTTGCTCCCAATTGGAGATAAGCACGGGAAAGATTTTGCAAAAATGGAAGGTTTATTTCACTGTCCGATAAATCTTGATGACTTACTTGATTTGTCCATCCCTCAATTTGCGCAGTCGGATAGTAGCATTTATACCAAATTTTATTTTCCGCATCTTTTACTGCTGTCAACCCAATCAGAGATTGATTGTTTTCTTCGGCCAGCTTGGCAATAATTTTGCCGTTGACAGAAGCTTCATCATAAAGGATGGTGTTGGGTTCATTAATCATCAAAATAGGCAGAACATTATCCACACCGGGGTCCATACGTTCTAAGTCCAGTACGTTTTGCTCTTTTTTATTTCCACAACAAGCGGCTAGCAAAGCTAAAAGAACAATAAAAAGTGATTTTCCAAAATGTTTCATGTATTGTTTGTTATTTAATTAAATCTGTTTCAATAAAATCTATCAAAAAAGTATCGCCCAAGGGAACCAGAACGACTGTATTCGTAAAGATGTTCTCTTCGCCAAAATCAATAAGTATGGTGTATTTCAAATTGGAAACCTGCGTAATGGTTACATTTTTTAATTTATAACCCACTTCTATACCGTTTCCCATTCCAAAGGGAGGCCAAATATATGCATCCGATGAATAAATATTTTTCCATTTGTTTTTAAACTTTTTTTCGGCGGCAATTTGCTCCTCCTCTGTTTCAAAATCTGGATATTCATATATTTCGAGTGATTCATAATAAAACTCAAGATACTGATCTGTGAATACTTTTTCGATATCGGGAAAACAGAAGTCGCTCCCACTTTGACATTCAAAAATACTTATTAGCCATTTTTCGCCTGAGGAGGTTTGTTTGCAACCGCCTGACATTACCAATACCAGTCCAATAACCAGCAATGTTTTTAAAGAAATAATTTTATTTTTCATTGTTTTTTTCATTATTTTAATTGCGATACTATATAGAGCCTCTAAAGATGTTTGACAAATAGATAATTGCAAAGCAATAGAAAAAAATTACACAAAAACGCGTGTCAAATATACAATATTAATTTAATATAACAATAAATTACAAGATTAATTCTATTGAATACCTTTGAAAAAACAACTGATGTTGAAAAGGTGACTTAAAAGGCAGCTCTGTAACTTGGTGACCAGGCGCCTGACGGCAGAATAAAAAGGGGATCAAGTGACTGGTTGACCAGGGGCAATTGCTCACGCTTGAGGCAGTTAAGAATTAGAAATTAAAAAAAACTTCAGATTACAAACCACCGATTACTGATAAACGTTTGCCTACCGCAGATTACATTTTCTGCCGTCAGGACTTTTTCCCTTTCTACTTATTCCCCCATCTCTCTTTTACCCAATCTTTTTGCTCATTTTCGGAGAGGAATGTCCATGCGACCATTCGAATGGATTTATTTCCAGTTCCCATGGGCTTGGTTCTGACCTGTTTAGCTTCGTATTTATCCAATGCTTTATAGATTCCTTTTAAATTAGATTGTTTTGACACTAAAGCTGAAAACCAAAAACAGTTTTTTGCAAATTTCTCACTTTCTCTAATCATATTATGGATAAAGGCATATTCTCCGCCATCAAAAACAAGTTCGCTTGCTGTTCCTGCAAAATTCAGAATCGGGTTTGTGAACTCTTTTCCCGATAAATTTTTCACTTTTCTTCGGGTTCCTTCCTGAGCATCCTCAACAGATGAGTGAAACGGCGGATTGCAGATGGATAAATCGATTTTTTCTTCTTTGTCAATAATTCCAAAAAAAACATCTTTTTTGTCTTTTTGCAATCTAAATTCAACTTTGTTTTGAAGTGACAAATTTAGATTCACAATATTTTGTGCCGACTCTAATGATTTTGAATCAATTTCAGAGCCAA
>JAQUGA010000112.1:5931-8023 GCA_028684405.1 Bacteroidales bacterium
ATAATTCCAAAAAAAACATCTTTTTTGTCTTTTTGCAATCTAAATTCAACTTTGTTTTGAAGTGACAAATTTAGATTCACAATATTTTGTGCCGACTCTAATGATTTTGAATCAATTTCAGAGCCAATAAACTTCCAATTATATTCTGTAATACCAATAATAGGATAAATGCAGCTCGCTCCTACACCAATATCAAAACAGCAAATTTCATCTCCAGTTGGAATTACACCAAAATTACTTTCGCAAAGCAAATCGGCCATGTGGTGGATGTAATCGGCTCTACCAGGAATGGGCGGACACAAATTTTCATCCGGAAACTCCCAATATTCAATATTATAGTAATACTTTAGCAAGGATTTATTTAGGATTTTCACAGCCACAGGATTTGAAAAATCAACGGAATCCTCCCCATTTCTATTCGGCTTAATATAATTTGCCAATTCTGGATTAACACTTATTAAAGCTTTTATATCATATTGTTCCCGGTTTCTATTTCGAGGATGCATGTTTGTTTTTATCTGCTGACTTTTCTCTTTCGACATAAATTTGATTTATTTTGTTTGTTTCACTACCTAATCTTCTTATCTCATTATTTAGCGAATTTAAATTGAAAAACTTCTCTTTATTCTAAATAGCCGAATTTTTCGCTGTTATAATCACTAAAAGCCTCCATTATTTCTTCCTTCGTATTCATAACAAAAGGTCCGTGAGCTGCAATAGGCTCATTAATGGGTTCACCACTTAAAACTAAAACAATAGCATTGTTCATCGCATCAATTTCAAAAACTTCACCATCGTTGGCCATCAGTGCCAAATGATCTGTAAAAACCTCTTCCTTTCCATTAATCACTATATCTCCTTTAATTACAAGAAGAAATGTGTTGTAATCGCTCGGAAATTGAAAAACAGTTTTTCCTCCTTTATTTAATTTGGCGTTCAGCATATGAATTGGTGTAAACGTTGTGGCAGCACCTTTTGTGCCGTTATATTCACCAGAAATCACTTCAATAACTCCTGCTTTGTTTTCCAATTCATAGCGATTGATTTCACTGTTTACGATGGCTTGATATTTTGGCATGCTCATTTTATCCTTTTTAGGTAGGTTTACCCAAAGTTGCACCATTTGAAAAACGCCAGCTGTTTTGCTCCACTCTTTTTCATGAAATTCTTTGTGTAAAATTCCACTTGCAGCCGTCATCCATTGCACGTCGCCTTCGCCAATAATTCCGCCGCCACCCTGACTGTCATGGTGTTCAATTTTACCTTGGTAAGCGATGGTAACTGTTTCAAAACCTCGGTGAGGATGAACACCTACTCCTTTTGGAGTGTCTGTTGGTGGAAACGTAAAAGGGGAGTTATAATCCAATAATAAAAATGGATCCATACGTTGCATATCCAGCCTATATCCGCTTGGGATAAAATTGTGAACTCTAAAACCATCGCCAACAAAATGTGGTTCTCTGGGAGCTGCTACTAATTCTACGGTCTTTGTTTTCATATCTATTATGGTGTTCTTTTCGTGTTTTTTCAAATAAGACTGATTCTCACCTTCTTATTTTTAAGTTTGGTATTATTGGTTTTTTCAATCACCGATTCAGCTATTTCAGCATGAACTCCAACATATGAACAGTTTTGCTTGAGTTCGATTACACCCAGCTGATCTTTTTGAATTTGTCCTTGCTTTAAAAACAAACCAGCAATGACTCCTTTTGATATTTTATCGAGTCTTCCTCCTGTAATGTACAAGGTTTCCCACTTTACCGTTGGAGAAGGCATAGCATTTTTTTGAAATTCAATATTCTGAATCTCTGGAGCAATGTTTTGAATAAAATCGGGCAATGGCTCTTCAGACCAATGCATCACATACGCAATGCCATCCCGATTCATGCGTGCTGTACGTCCGTTTCGGTGGGTAAATTCCTTATTGCGAAGCGGAAGTTGATAATGAAGAATAAATTTAATTTCGGGAATATCAAGTCCACGTGCAGCCAAATCGGTGGCCAAAAGAAGATGAATGGTTCCATTTCTAAATTTAATTAAAGCTTGTTCCCGATCGATTTGTTCCATATCGCCATAAAAGCAGGCGTGATCT
>JAQUGA010000004.1 GCA_028684405.1 Bacteroidales bacterium
TAAATAATTATCCTTTATTTCCAGTTTATCCTGCTTATTTTAGAGCAATAGTAAACAGTGGAACCTGCAACACCTTGTATTCTCAAACGATCAAAATTGAATTGAGCAATTTTCAATGCGGAGATACATTATTTGATTACAGAGATGGACAAAAATATCCTACTGTTTTGATTGGAACACAATGTTGGTTTGCCAAAAACCTGAATATTGGAGAAAAACTAGAACACGGCGCAGAATATCAGACAGATAATGGAATTATCGAAAAGTTTTGTTACAACAACGATGACAACAATTGTAATATTCATGGAGGTTTGTATACTTGGACAGAAACCATGCAATATGACACCACTGAAGGCTCGCGTGGAATCTGTCCTTCTGGCTGGCATGTGCCATCTGATCAGGAGTGGATAGAGTTGGAACTGGCACTCGGGATGAATTTAGAAACAGCTATGCTTTCGAATACATGGCGAGGAACAGATCAAGGTACACAGTTAAAAGTAGGTGGAACTTCTGGTTATGAAGCTTTATTGTCGGGAAATGCCATTCCTGGCGGTTACTTCAATTCATTGAATCAATATGAATTTATGCACTCTTCAACCCGCTATGGAGCTGGTAGTGCCTGGCGTCGATGTGTACGTGGCGGAGATCCTACGGTGGGGCGATGGAATACATTCACCCATAGTTATGGTTTGTCTGTTAGATGCCTGAAAAATTAAAAAACAATCTATTATGAAAAAAACTATTTTGACTTTTCTTATTCTGCTTTTTTTTCTATCCTGCAATAAAAAGGATGATAATAATGTTGACAAAAACAGTACTTTAAATTCATTTATTAGTCTTACGGCCGAAAATGATACTATTTTTACTGGACAGTCAACAGCTATTACAGCCGTTGTTGATGGCGATAAAGTGACTTATGCTTGGTCTGCTACGGCTGGAGATATTCTGGGTTCGGGCAGTAAAATTAATTATGTCGCCCCAACTTGTACGCCCGGTAACAATGAGGTTAAATGCACTGTTTCGGCTTCAAATAAAACAGAATCAAAAACAATTATTATTACTGTATTATAATGTATCGATTTTTTGCAATTCTCGTTATTTTGTTTTTCTCTACATACCAAGCAAAAGCACAATGTTTTGCCTCGGCTGGAAATCCTGTGGGAGGAACTGACAATATGGGCGTAATGGAAAAAAACACGCTCAGAATTGCATCGTTCTACCGCTATTCATATTCAGGGAAATACAAATCGGGCGACAAATCTTATTCAGGATCCAGTAGCGTCTTAAACCATGCTTTTTTTAATTATGCTGGTTGGCTTGCCGGATATGGAATTTCGGATAAACTTACCATAGAAACAGAAGGAGGCTATTTTATCAATAAAACGCAATCATACAAGTTTAATGATGAGCGTTTAACTGGTTTTGGACTTTCAAACGCAGTGATATCTCTCAAACCCCGTTTCTATATAAACAGAGGCAAACGAATTGAAATTTCCGGAGCTCTTGGTGTTAATATTCCCTTTTCAAGAGAAATGCAGATTGTTAATCATGTTACACTTCCCATTGATTTGCAACCGTCAACAGGTTCTTATGGCTTGGTTTTTCAATCGTTTTTTGTCAAAGAAGATTCTTTCAATGCCAATCGTTTTTTTTTGACGAACCGCATTGAAAAGTATTTTGAAAACAAAGAAAACTATCTTTTTGGAACTTCATATTCCACCTCTTTTTACTTTTCAAAACATTATGTTTTTGAAAAATGGAAACTAAAAGACTAGACGATGATATTGCAACTCAAAAATCAAATTAAACAAAAAAACATACGCAAAAATAATATTGTTGAGGCGTCGGGAAACTGTTCGTTCTTCCTAAGCCCACAAATTAATTTATCGCTGTATGATAAATGGAATCTTTCGGTTTTGATTGATATTCCTATTTATCAATACTATAACGAAATACAATTGGCAAACTCATACTCTTTTGCATTTAGCCTAATTAGAGATTTTTCATTTCATAAAAAGTATTGATAAAATGAAAAAAAGCGTTTTGATTATATATCTTCTGATCAGTTATAGTTGTGTTTTATTCGCACAGAATAATTATGCCAACGGAAATGAAGCTTACTTTTATGAAAGCTCAATTGGTTTTAATCCAGTTACCATCAATAATGGAGATTTGGTTTATGTGTACGATTCCTTGAATAAAGTTTATTTCAGTCAAGATTTTATTTTAATTCCCGATTTGAGCAGTGTTGAAAATGGCAGAAATGTAGATGCCAATTTGTTTTTCGGCTTCGGAACTGGAGGTAATCCGAGCGATACAGCATTTTCTTGGGACAAAGAGACGATACTCTCAGGAAGTGATTTTGATGTCGAAAATATGTTTGTCAGTCCTTTGTCCGAATTTGGAATGACCTATGCACAGGCTTTACAAAACAACAATTCATATTGTGCTTACGACACTTGCTATGCAATAATTGACGGTCCTTCGTCTTCTTTAGCCTATCCCACGTATCTTCCTGCAAATGGCAACTATCATTTATGGACTGGAGAAGAATTAATTGATGCTGGAGATTTGAAAAATACGGGAACTATCCAAAAAGTATCTCAACAACAGATGGCATCAACTCCAAATGCAAGCTATTGTGTTAGTAAATATGGACAGGGTTGGAGATTGCCTACCGATTTGGAAGTGGGTCGCATTAATGATAATGAAGGTGCTGGAAATGGGATTGACAGTGCATATTTAGGAAATTCCGATTTTTATTTATGGACTTCATCTTTGTTTAAAACATATTCTGTTAAAAGATGGACGGCTCGCCTTAGAGATGGATATTGGGAAAATTGTGCTGGCTTTTTATATGTTGCAAATCATGTTAGATGCGTATTTCCTGGTTATAAAAATAATCCGATATCAAATGAAATAGAAAATTTTCAATTTGAGCAAATTGACATTTTTCCCAATCCAGGAAACGGCATTTTTTACATTCAAAATGCTGAGGTTTATGTATACAATATTTTGGGAAAACAATTGTTTGTCGACTTGCAAATAGGAACTTCACGAAATATTGATTTGAGTTTTTTACCCAATGGATTGTATTTCTTTTTTTTGAAATATAAAAACAAAACATGCGTTAGAAGAGTGGTGATTTGTAAATAAAGAAAACAAAACACGATTTTCTTTATAGACTAAGGTGTAATTCTATCTAGTTTGTGAGATTAAAACAATTATATAATTTATTTTAGTTATGTTTTGCTAAATTCTGGGACTCAAAATTATTTGTAGAATAAATATTTCTATCTTTGCCGCTTGTTAAATATTGAAATATTATGAAGATAGGAATACCTAAAGAGGTTTCGCATGGTGAATTGAGAGTTGCTATCTCGCCCAAAAATACAGAACGCCTACTTAAAAAAGGTTTCGAAGTCCTGATAGAAGCAGGTGCAGGAAATAAAGCTAAGTTTAATGATGAAGAATATAAAGCTTACGGAGCTGAAATTTGCGCTTCGGCTAAAGAATTGTATGAAAATGTTGATATTGTTTTTAAAGTGCAAGCTCCTACCGATGAAGAGATTGCTCTGATTAAGCCCAATACATTGTTAATGAGTTATTTGTATCCAGCTCAGAATTTGGATTTACTCCAAAAATTGGCGGATGCTAAAATCAATGCCATTGCAATGGATGCTATACCCCGAATTTCGAGAGCTCAAAAAATGGATGTTTTGTCTTCCATGTCAAACATTGCTGGATATCGTGCCGTAATTGAAGCTTCTAATTATTTTGGACGTTTTTTAAACGGACAAATTACTGCAGCAGGAAGAGTAGAACCTGCCAAAGTTTTAGTAATTGGTGCTGGTGTTGCCGGTTTGGCAGCCATTGGTACTGCAAAATCTTTGGGCGCCATTGTGCGTGCATTTGATACACGAAAAGAAGTTGCAGAACAGATAAAATCAATGGGTGCTCAGTTTATCACCGTTGAAATTGACGAAGATGGAAGCACCGATTCTGGTTATAGCAAGCAGATGAGTCAAGCTTTTATTGATGCTGAAATGAAACTATTTTTAAAACAGGCTTCAGAAGTAGATATTATTATCACTACTGCATTAATTCCAGGAAAACCAGCACCTAAACTTCTGTTTGATTATCATGTAGAAGCCATGAAAGCTGGTTCTGTAATTATTGATTTAGCTGCTCAATCAGGTGGTAATTGTGATTTAACCAAACCTGGTGAAATATTTGTTACCGAAAATGGAGTCACTATTGCTGGAAAAGTAGATCAACTTCCAAATCAAGCAAGTTTTTTATATGGCAACAACCTAAGCAATATGTTGGATGACATGGGTGATGCCGAAAATTTCAGCATAAACATGAATGATGATGTTATCAAACGTGCGATGGTGAGTTATGAAGGAAGTGTAAACTGGCCTCCCGAGCCACTGGCAGTGAGTGTTGTTCCGCAGAGTAAAGGTGATGAGAAGAAATGTGCGGAAACGATAAAAGCTGAAAAAGCAAAGAAAGCCAAGAGAATGACTTACGCAAATATTATTTTTGTATTTGTTACCGGTGCTTTTTTGTTATTATTGGGTCAAGTTGCTCCACGAGAGTTTTTAGGACATATGACCGCTTTTGCATTGGCTGTTTTTGTTGGTTGGAATGTAATTTGGAATGTAACTTCGGCTCTTCATACGCCTCTAATGTCTGTTTCTAACGCCATTAGCGGGATTATTGTAATTGGTGGATTGTTGCAAATTAATGATGATTGGTCAAGCCCAATTTCAATATTAGCTTTTATAGCCATTCTGATTGCCGCAATAAATATTGTGGGTGGATTTACTGTGACGTACCGAATGTTGAAAATGTTTAAAAAATAAAGAATTATGATTACACCAAATATACAAACTGCCGCATATTTATTTGCGTCTCTATTATTTATTTTTAGCTTGTCGGGATTATCTTCGCAAGCTACCGCTAGGCGTGGTGTTATATACGGCATCATCGGTATGATTCTCGCTATTTTAGCAACTATAGCTGGCGAAAATATGGATGGTTACATCTACATTATTCTAGCTTTTCTAATCGCATCTGTCATAGGTGTGATGGTTGCTCGAAAAGTTGAAATGACTTCCATGCCACAGCTTATTGCTATGTTGCATAGTTTTGTTGGTTTGGCTGCTGTTTTGGTTGGTTTTGGCTCTTTTATTGATCCAGATGTCGCCCAAATGATAGCTGTTGAAAAAACAATCCACATGGTAGAGGTTTATTTTGGTATTTTTATCGGAGCTATTACATTTACAGGATCTTTAGTTGCATGGGGTAAATTAACGGAAAATATTAGTGGAAAGCCCTTTGTTTATAAAGGGAAAGATATATTAAATGTTGTATTACTCCTTGTTACAATTGTATTGGGTGTTTTATTTGTTATGCATATGAATGAGCCTCATGCTATTATATATCTATACATTATGACAGCTATTGCTGCATTCTTTGGTGTGATGATGGTAATGGCAATTGGAGGTGCGGATATGCCGGTGGTTATTTCGATGCTTAATTCATTGTCTGGTTGGACCGCTTCCGCAGCTGGTTTTATGTTGGGCAACGATTTATTGATTATCACAGGGGCATTGGTGGGTAGCTCGGGAGCTGTTCTGTCCATTATAATGTGTGATGCTATGAATCGTTCTTTCTTCTCTGTAATTTCGGGAGGATTTGGTCAAGAAGTTAAAACCGGAAAAAAGATGGAAGGAACTGTTTTGTCGATAAACCATGATGAAGCTGCAGAGATTATTAAAGAAGCTCAATCTGTTATTATCGTTCCAGGATACGGAATGGCTGTTTCCAAAGCACAACATCCCGTCCATGATTTGGTAGAGAAATTAAGAAGCGAAGGGAAAAGCGTAAAATTTGGTATTCACCCCGTGGCAGGTCGCTTGCCTGGTCACATGAATGTTCTTTTGGCAGAAGCTCATGTTCCGTATGATATTGTCATGGAAATGGATGAAATAAATCCAGAAATGCATGAAACGGATTTGGTTTTGGTGATTGGTGCCAATGACACCGTAAACCCTGGCGCATTGGAAGATGAAGACAGTCCAATATACGGAATGCCAGTTATTGAAGTGTGGAAAGCGAAAAAAGTAATCGTAATGAAACGCTCAATGGCCGTTGGTTATGCCGGTGTTGAAAATCCACTGTTCTTCAAAGAAAACACAGTGCTTCTTTACGGGGATGCCAAAGACAGTGTCGATAAGATAAATGCAAAAGTGATTGGTTAAAACGATGTCAATAATAGATATTTCGCTCTTCATGAAGAGGATAAATTATGTTTTTATGCAAAATAAAGCTTAAAATAGATAGGAATAGAATTTTAAAAGTGGTTTCCGATTTCTTTTTTGAAGTCGGAAACCACTTTTTTTTGTATTTGCTGATTTTTATTTTTGACAGTTGAATAGGATAAACAAATGAAGAGCAAACCTGATTCTTAATTTACGAGAATTTATCGTTGAAACATGATTCCTAGGCGGATATTACTGCCTTCGAGTTTGATATCGGATCGATTTATTGCAGGATGAATGTATTCCGCAATAAGGTGGATGGATAGTTTCTTTGTTGCTCTATAGGAAGCGTTGAGATAAGGATATGCAAACCAGGAGGAGTGCTTTTTTAGATATCCATCTGTGATTTTGTGGTCTATTAATCCATCAATATGAAGGTTTTTCATCACGCCACCGCCTATCCATATACCTGGGCTTATACTGAGTTTATGAATTGGAAATTTGAATTCTGTTACCAATCCGAAATATGTATATCGAATATAGCTTTGATTTTCATAATTTAATGTGGAACTATTTCCAATTATTCCAGCAAATATATTTTTCCCAAAATGATAGCCCAATCTTCCACCAATAACATTTGATTGAGCTCTTGTTTTTATATATTCATTTTGAATTTTGAACATGCCTAAGCCATAAAACATTCCTCCGCCAAAACTGTTTTTTGAAGTTGTGTCGGAGGATGCTTTGATGTATAATAAGTTAAAGCTTAGTGCAGTAAAAAGAAGTAGTATTTTAAAGTTCATTAGATATTTGGAATGGGCGGAGGAGTATTGGAAAAAATGGAGCTTAAAGCCGGAATAGTTCCGAGGGCTTCCCAGCCGCTCATGCCTTGTTTCCATGCCAAAGTATCTTTTGTAATTTGACCAGAATTTGCCATTTGTTGGAGAATATTTGGCGTAAATGGGCCTTGTTGTTGACCATTTACGGCAATAAAGTAGGGCTCTTGTCCAGGAATTGGAGGAGGACCTGCTTGATTGCCAGTATTTTGTTGATGCTGCTGCTGTTGTTGCTGTTGCATTCCCATGTTTTGCTGGCTCATCATTTGATTTGCCACGCCCATTCCCATTGCCAATCCCATGGCATCCGAAGCCATGCTGTGTCCACCTCCTTCGGCAGAGGCTTCAAGAGAATTGGCAAATTGAAATTGAGTATATTTCCCCATGTCGCCAACAACGCCCATGCTGGTGCGTTTGTCAAGAGCTTTTTCAACCTCTTCTGGAAGTGAGATGTTTTCAATTAAAAACTTGGTAACATCAATGCCATATTCGTCAAAATCTTTGGCTATAATGTCACTAATTCCTCCCGAAAGTTCGTTGTAATTGGATGCTAAATCAAGGGCAGGAATTTTTGATTCAGCAAGAAAATCGGTAAATCTGGTTACAATTAAGTTTTTTAATTGTTCTTCAATATCTTCTGTTTTAAAATCTGGATTTGTACCCGCAATAGTTTTGAAAAACTTAGAAGCATCTTCTTGTATTTTAAAACAGTAGGTACCAAATGCACGCAATCTGACAGGACCAAATTCGGCATCACGCAACATAATGGGGTTTTTGGTTCCCCATTTGCGATTTGTAAATTGACGAATGTTTACAAAGTATACATCTACCTTGAAAGGGCTGTTAAATCCATACTTCCATCCCATTAGAGTGGTTAGAATGGGCATATTGTCAGTAGTTAAACGATGTAAGCCTGGTTTATACACATCTGCAATTTGTCCTTTGTTGACTAAAATAGCAACTTGAGATTCACGAACGGTTAGTTGTGCTCCGTTTTTTATTTCGTTTTCGTAACGAGGAAATTTCCAAATAATAGTGTCTGTTGAAGAATCGACCCACTCTATGATGTCGATAAATTCGTTTCTTAATTTATTAAATATTCCCATGGTTTATGTTTGGTTTTTGGTTTTCAAAAATACATATTTTTTTAAGCATAAATTTCACCATTTAAAATTACTCTATCAATTTTATTGCTTCCGAAAGAGTAGGGCATATATTCAATGCTTGGAATTGGTTTGGTAATAAATAGATTCGCTTTTTTTCCAACGGCAATGCTTCCTAAAATATCGGAAACACCCATGGCATAAGCACTGTTGAGTGTTACTGAATTGATGGCTTCTTCCGGAAGCATTTTGTATTTGATACATCCCATGGAAAGTATAAGTTGCATGTTCCCCGAGGGCGAAGAGCCAGGGTTAAAATCGCTTGCCATGGCAACAGGAAGTCCACTGTCAATCATTTTTCGAACAGGAGCATAAATCATTCCTAAGAAAAAGGCAGCACCGGGCAGGAGTGTTGGCATGGTTTCGCTTCCCAAAAGAGCTTTTATTTCGTCGTCTCCGGTATATTCAAGATGATCAACCGACTGCGCACCATACTTAACACCCACTTGAATGCCACCTGAATAATCTAATTCATTGGCATGGATTTTAGCCTTAAGTCCATATTTCATTCCTGCCATCAAAATTCTTTCCGTTTCGTACGGGGTGAAAAAACCTTTGTCGCAAAAAACATCAATGTAGTCGGCCAAATCTTCAGCAGCCACCATTGGAATCATTTCGTTGATAATTAAATCAACATATTCCGCTTGTCTTCCTTTGTATTCGAGAGGCACGGCGTGTGCTCCCAAAAAAGTAGATTTTATGGTAAGGGGTGAATTTTCTTTAAGTTTGCGAATTACGCGCAGCATTTTCAGTTCATCTTCGGTCGTCAATCCGTATCCACTTTTGATTTCCACAGCACCCGTTCCCATCGAAATAATTTCTTCCAATCGTTCCCAAGCCTGATTGTATAATGATTCCTCTGAAGCTTCGTGCAAGCGTTTTGCCGAATTTAATATTCCGCCGCCACGTTTTGCTATCTCTTCATAAGATAAACCTTTAATTTTATCAATGTATTCAATTTCGCGACTTCCGTCGTATACTATGTGCGTATGCGAGTCGCAAAAACTTGGAAATACCATTCGTCCACTAGCATCAATTTCGGTTGTAAATTCGCTAATATTGGTGAGTTTTGATTTGTCGAGATTTTTCATTTCTCCAAAAGAATCAATATTTCCCTCTCTAATATATAACCACGCATTGTCTAGTGTATGAAGGTCCGACATCTCTTTTCCGGCTCTAAATACTTTCGTTTCACCAGTTTCAATCTGAACTAGTTTCTTTATGTTTATCAATAGAATGTTCATTTTTTCTTTTTTTGTACAAACCTACATATTTTTTTGTATTTGAACACTTTCTTTTTGTTTTTTTTTACTATATTATATTGTTAGATGGATGTTAAAAAAAAATTATTGACAGTTTTTTAATGTCTAATAATATATATTTGTGAAGTTATACAATCAAGAAAATATAGATATTTTATGAAAAGAAAAATTATAGTTGGCTTATTAATGATGTTTTTAGCATTAAACTTCGTATTTAGTGCCTCTGTTGATAGAGAGAAAGCAATTAAAGTTGCCCAGAATTATTTAGCAGAACGCTATGCAGCCAGAGGACTTGAAGTTCCCCTTGCTTTTGAAATTAAATCCACAGACATTATCTATAATTCGACAGGTGATTATGCAATTATGTATGTTGTAAACCTCATTCCTCAAGGATTTGTATTGATTAGTGCCGATGATAGAGTATTGCCTGTTTTGGGTTATTCTCATCAGAACTTTATGGATATCAATAACATGGCTCCTTCTAATAAATATTGGTTAGGTGGCTACGAAATGCAAATTGAATACGCTATTAAAAATGATTTAGAAGCAGATCATAAAACAATAATGGATTGGGATCGTTTGTCTGTAGATAATTTTGTGGTTCAAACTCCTAAAAGCATTGCAGTGGTTGGTCCACTCATGGATTTTCCTTGGGGTCAAGGGCGTTTTTACAATCGATTGTGTCCTGAAGACCCCGAAGCTCCCTCTGGTTATGATGGACGTGTTCCAAACGGTTGTGTTGCTTTGGCAGCATCCTTGATTATGTATTATCACCGTCATCCTGAAATGGGAACTGGCTCACATTCCTATTATGCCAGCGGATATGGCACTCAAAGTGCAAATTTTGGTGCTACAAGCTACGATTGGAATGCAATGACCAATCAATTGACCTTCTACAATACCAATGTAGCCCGTTTAATTTATCATCTGGGCGTTGCTGTAGAAATGGGTTATGCTGCTGAAGGTTCTGGCTCTCAAACTCAATATACTGAAACGGCCTTGAAAAACTATTTCAAATACTCAAACACAATTACTACCAGAAGCAGATATTTGCAAACAACTTCCGCTTGGATTGCTTTGTTGAAGCAAAATCTAGACATTGATCGTCCCATGATATATTCGGGTAGAAGTCAGGCTAGTGGCGGACACGCATTTAATTGCGATGGTTATGATGATGTCGATTATTTCCATTTTAATTGGGGATGGGGCGGATATGGAAATGGATATTACATCATATCAGATTTAAATCCCGTAGGAAATGACTTTAACTCATACCAACAAGCCGTTGTAAATATTTTTCCAGCAAATCCTGCTAATTCTTGTCCATCTCTAAAAACATTGACAGCCTCAAGCGGTTCCATTTCCGATGGTAGTGGATCCAATCGATATGGTCATAATTTAGATTGCCGTTGGTTAATCGCTCCCGAAAATGCTGCTTCAATTGCGATTTCTTTTTCCCGATTTAAAACTCAATTAAACAATGATATTGTTACTATTTATAACGGGGAATCGACCAATGATTCCGTTGTTGGAAGTTATTCAGGAACAACGATTCCGAATGATATTACGATTCATGGTCCAAAAGCATTGGTGCGTTTTCAAACGAATAATTCAGTTGCCGATCAAGGCTTTTTGTTAAATTATAAAGCAAGTCATCAAACAACGTTTTGTGCTTCTACAAAGATTATTACAGCGCCAACGGGAACAATAAGCGATGGTAGCGGAGAACATAAGTATAACAATAACACATATTGCAGATGGTTTATTCAGCCTGCCGGAGCAACTTCCTTGACTCTTACTTTTAATAGCTTTGATGTGTCTCCAGAAGATGAGGTTTTGGTTTACAATCGTGCTGCAAGTCCAGTTGAATTAATAGCCAAGTTCAGCGGAGCAAATTTGCCTCCAACAATTGTTATTCCATCTGGAAAATTGGCCGTTGAGTTTATTTCAGATAACTATAGTGTTGCTAATGGATGGGACGCTACGTGGACTTCCACTGGTACTGCTTCAGGTATTCAAAATATGGATGGAATTAATCAAATGTCAGTTTTTCCCAATCCAGCAAATAGTGAGTTAAATATTCAAATTGCTAGCGAGTTTCTTATAAATGCAAACTTAAGTATTACTGATTTAACTGGAAAAAAATTATTTGAAGAGAATGTTTCTGTATCTGATGTTTATAATTACAAATTGAATGTGAGTAATTACAGTAAAGGAATGTATTTTGTGACCCTGAAAAACGAAACAGGAACGATGATTTTGAAATTTATTAAACATTAAATAGTTTTTTTGGTTTATAAGTAGAAAGAGGTTGGCTTATGTCAACCTCTTGGTTTTTTTGTTAGACGATTTTGTTTGTCTTTTCAGTATTTTTAATTTTTTAATACTAAATACTAAACACTCCATACTCCTTGTTTTTTTTTGTATTTTTGCGAAAATTATTTTAGAATGAGTTTTAAGCGAGTTTTTGAAAATATAGATTTTTTATTATTAATTCTTATCTTTTTAAGCATTACAATTTTGCCTTCCATTCAGATTGAGGGCTTGCCAGTTGTTAATGTAGATGATTATTTATTGCCACTGGTTTTGCTTAGAATTTATAAAAATAAAATTTTTAAACCCACTTTATATGTTTGGCTATTAGTTGCTTTTATGGGGTATATTTTATTTACTATTTTCTTGAATAGCAGATACAATTCTGTTCAAGATTATTTTGAAATATATAAAATTGGAAAGTTTCTCCTTGTTGTATTGTTTTCACAACATGTTTTAAAATCTCATTTTGAAAAATTTACATGGGTCATAAAATCAGTATTTTTATATTTGCTTGTGTTCAATCTTTTTCACTATTTTTCTTTGTTTAATTTCAACCAAACAGTAATGCCGTATTTTTCCGTGTCTGAAATCCATTTGTCTACTTTTGGATTGGATTCACTTGGAAATCCTTCAAGTAAAAGAATGATCGGAACCATGAGTAATCCCAATATTAATGCCATTTTTTTTCTGTTTTTTTATTCTTTCTTCTTCGTTAATTACGGCAAATCAGAAGGATTAAAAAATAGGATTTGGATTTATTTGTCCTTTTTGTGTATTTTATTAACTCAATCTCGAACAGCTTTTATTTCCTTGGCTTTTATCACTTTCTTCTGGTTCGTATTTGCAAAGTATGATTATAAAAGAATTTTTATTCAGTTGGGAGCTTTTGTTATGCTTGTTTTTATTGCTTATTTGATTAATATCCATTCAGTAATTTATTACACAAATACAAACGTAAATATCATGGAGAACTCTTCAATGATGGGACGCTTTGAAACCTGGCAACATTTATGGGAGATGATTTTGCAGAAACCTGTTTTTGGACATGGCCCCAATAAAAATTATTTCTACGATAACCAAATTTATGCCGAAAGCGAATACGTTCTTTATTTGTGGAGATATGGTGTAATAGGATTGTTTTTCTATTTGTCATGGATATTAATGCCACTGAGGAAATCAATATTACAAAATAGAGAAAATGCGCATTATTTGTTGTTTGCCATTGTTATCTTAATCAACTCCTTGACTAATAGTCCTTTATCTAACCCAAGCATACTATTATTGTTTGCTATTAGTATTGGATATTATTTTGCATTTCCCGTAAAAATAAATCAGACAGACCATGTTTAGAAGATTTACTGGAAATTCCTTTATAACGAATATTCTCACCTTAATGAGCGGAACAGTCATTGCCCAAGCATTGCCGATATTGCTTTCGCCATGGCTGTCGCGTGTATACTCTCTCGAAGATTTTGCATCCTTGGCACTAATTCTGCCTTTGATTTCTGTTGGTGCTTTGTTGGCAACATTTCGCTTAGATGTTGCCATTGTGATACCAAACACAGAGGAAGAAGCGGCAGAAGTGATTAAAACTGCTTTTATCATTAATTTTTTGACAACTTCTATCGTTGCAGTTCTGGTTTTTGTATTTACCTTTTTAGAAATTGCAACTTTTTTATTCCCAAGCATGAATAGTCACTTGTTGTGGCTGGTTCCCCCAGGTGTGTTTTTTGTGGCAAGTTATCAAATATTAAATTATTGGTCAACCCGATGTAAGACTTTTAGAAACAATGCCGTTTCTAAAATAATACAATCGATTACAAATCTTGTCATTAGTATTGCCTTAGGATATGTTTTGCTGGGAGCTCAAGGTTTGATTATAGGATTTGTTTCTGGATATTTTTTAGGCTCTTTAGTATTGGCCTATCGTTTGAGAGAGAAAATACCAAGCTTGAAAAAAATCGATTATCAAACCCGAACATGGCAAAAAACAATTAAAAAGTATAAGAACTTTGTTGCTGTAAATACTCCTCATGCCATGTTAGATATATTTGTAGATCAGGGTTTAATATATTTGATGCGGTATTACTTTACGGAAATTATCGTGGGCGGTTTCGCATTTGCTTATCGATATACCAGAGCTCCTTTGTCTATTATTACTTCGTCTATTTATCAAGTTTTTTACGAACAGGCTTCAAAGTCAGCAGCAAACAATCAAGATGTTCGACCTTTGATGCGTAAGATTCAAAAAAATCTGTTTTTGATGGGAATAATTCCTTTTTTTGTGATTGTTTTGTTTGCTCCAGATTTATTTTCTTTTATCTTTTCCGAAGAGTATCGTAAAGCTGGAGAGATTGCCAGATATTTGATGCCATGGATTTTTATGAATTTCTTGGCGAGTCCAATTTCGTCTGTTACTCTTATTTTCAATAAACAAAAAGAGGCATTATTAATTACCGTAATTGATTTGATGTTTAGAATCTTGGCCATTGTTTTGGGAGCCCTATTTTTCGATTATCGTTTTAGTTTTATATTTATATCTGTTTTCTGTACTATTATTCTTATTTTTGCTACAATTTGGTATTATCGAATTGCAAAACCAAATCTATAAATTATTCTTAATTCAATATTTGAATGATAAAAAGAGCAATTGAATCCTTAAATTATCGTATATCGAGATTTATTTATCCGATTACGCAACCTAAAATGTTAGGACGAAAGAGGAATTTTCAAGGCGAAAAAATTAAAAACACTTCGATTGGAAATACCACTTTTATTGATTATCCCGAGAAGTTTATCATCTCGGACTATACCTATATTGGACATCATAATTTTATTGAAGCAAGTCAAGGAATTGCTTTGGGCGAGGGATGTCAGATTACTGATTTTGTTAGTATTACAACACATTCTAGCCACATTTCTATTCGATTATATGGACGAAACTTCAATCGTTTTCAAAACCATATTGGTTATATTAAAGCTGCTATTTCGATTGGTTCGTATAGTTTTATTGGACCACATTCGGTAATTATGCCCGAAACAAAAATAGGGAAAGGTTCTATTGTGAGTGCATATAGCTACGTAAAAGGAGAGTTTCCCGACTTCTCTATTATCTCGGGAAATCCCGCTAGAGTAATAGGAGATACTCGAGATTTGGATAAAAAATATTTGGATGAAAACCCAGAATTGATTGATTTTTATCAAGAATGGATTAATTTAAGCTAAAACACATGAAAATGAAAAAACTCTTATTGATTGGAAGCAATTCAGTCCATCTGTTTAACTATCATTCGTTGATGAAAGATAGCTTAGACAAGATTATGGTCATCACTAATCAGCAGAAATACGACTATGGTCATGACCAAGTTTTTTCTACCTATTTTGGACTTTGGAATCCTTTTAAACTTTGTAGGACCATTCGTTTTATAAAACGCAAAATCAAAATTTTTCAGCCAGATATAATTCACGTTCATCAAATTAACTCCTATTCTTTTATAACGATATTCGCATGTCGAAAAATGAATATTCCAATTGTACTAACAGCTTGGGGTGGAGATGTGCTTGTGAATCCTTGGAAAAATATTTTTCTAAAAAAAATGGTGACTTATTGTCTCAAAAAGGCTTCGGCTATCACTTCTGATTCTCTTTATATGTCGTTTAAAATCAAAGAATTGATCAATGGGAAAAATCAAATAATTGAAACCTTAAATTTTGGAGTAAATCCCCCAAATATAGTTCAAGCCAAAGAAAAACTTATATACTCTAATCGTTTGCATTATGAATTTTACAGAATTGACCATATTATAAAAGCATTCAATCGTTTTTATCAAACCAATCCCGATTGGCGCTTGGTAATAGCTGGCGAAGGACCCGAAACGCAGCATTTGCAGTCCCTTGTTAATTCTTTAAAATGCAAAGACGCTGTTGATATTGTTGGTTGGGTAAAACAGGATGTAAACAACGATTACTATTCAAAGGCATCTATTTATGTTTCAATCCCAACTACCGATGCTACATCGGTAAGTTTATTAGAAGCAATTTCGTATGGTTGTATTCCAATTGTATCAAATTTGCCAGCTAATTTGGAGTGGGTTATGGACGATATAAATGGACTTATTGTTCAAAATAGTGAGGTCGATTTTATCAGTAAAGCCTTGTTGCTGGATACAGAACAACTGGCTGTATTAAATCGTCAAATAATTGAAAGAAAAGCACTGAAAAAACAAAGTGTAAAAAAGTTTTTAAGTCTTTATAAAACCCTAATTCAAGACGATATATGTGCGGAATAGCGGGTATTGTTAAATCAAATAGAGATATTGATTTAAAGATTGTAATGCAAAGCATGCTGGATGCTATTATACACCGAGGACCAGACGGGGAAGGTCTCTTAATATTTGATAGTTTGGCTTTAGGACATCGCAGATTATCTATTCTTGATTTGAGTACAAATGCTTCTCAACCAATGAATTACATGGCAAAGTATGAAATTGTTTTCAATGGTGAAATATATAATTATATTGAAATTAAAAACGTACTTGTTGAAAAGGGATATGCGTTTAAAAGTCAGAGTGATACAGAAGTAATAATGGCTTCGTATGATTATTGGGGAAACGAATGTGTAAATCAATTCAACGGAATGTGGTCTTTTGCAATATATGATATTGAAAAAAATATTCTATTTTGTTCTCGGGATCGATTTGGAATAAAACCATTTTATTATACTCAACATAATGGAGGTTTTTATTTTTCTTCAGAGATAAAACAATTGTTGATTGCTGGAGTTCCTGCTAGGGTAAATTACCAGATAATGATGGATTACATTGTAATGGGCATGGAAGAGCACACCGAAAATACATTTTTCGATTCTATTCATAAACTTCCGGCATCTCATTCGATGGTTTTTGATTTGTCCACCCATACTTTTGAAATCTTTCGCTATTACACACTGGAAGTCAAAAAGGAATATCTTTCGCTTTCTAAAAAAGAATCCCTTGAGTTATTTGAAAAAGAGATGTTGCGTTCTGTAAAATACCGACTTCGTTCGGATGTTAAGGTGGGAACTTGTTTGAGTGGTGGACTGGATAGTTCATATGTAGCCTCTGTTGCATCAAAGGTCTACGGTTTAAATACCAATGAGCAACTCGTAGCAATAACAGCAAAGTCAATAGATGAAAAAAAAGACGAAAGTCATTATGCCCAAAAAGTTGTTGAAGCATGCAATCTAAGTTGGCACGTAGTTGAACCAAGTACGTCTGATTTTAAAAACGATTTATTTGATATTGTTAAGGTTCAGGAAGAGCCATTTGGCAGTCCTTCCATTTTTATGCAGTATTATGTTTTTAAAGAAGCAAAAAAAATTGGGTGTGCTGTATTGCTCGATGGACAAGGAGGAGACGAAACCTTGATGGGATACGAAAACTACTACACTTCTTATGTTTTGTCTAAGAGTTTGCTAAAAAAACCATATGCAATTTTCAATGCTTCAAGAAATTCTAAGTTGGGCTTATTAAAGACTATAAAATATTGTTTTTATTTTGGAAATACCAAAATTCGCATCAATCATCTAAAAAAAAGAATTCCTTTTATCAGAAAGGAAGCAATCGATAGGGTCGATTTCTCTATTCTACATGAATTGACAAAAGCTACCAATAATTCGCAATTGCTTCAGGTTTTAGAAATTGCCAAAACTAAACTTCCTCATCTGTTAAAGTATGAAGATCGTAACTCGATGATTAATAGCATTGAAACTCGCTTGCCTTTTTTGGATTATAAATTGGTCGAACTAATGATATCATTGCCCTTTAATCATAAAATTTATAAAGGATGGACAAAATATATTTTAAGAGAAGCTGTTTCGAAAAACCTTCCAGATTCTATTGCATGGCGTAAAAATAAGTATGGATTTGAAGCTCCCGAAGAGATTTGGCTGAATGATAAAGATTTTATTATGAACGAAATATCTCAATCAAAATTGTTGAAAAATGTGATAACAAATTCGTATTCATTTGAAAATAAAAGAATGACATGGAGATTGTTGAATATAGCGATATGGGAAAAATGTTATAAGGTTAATCTCTAAACTGAAACAATAAATTACTTGAAATGATATTTGGAAAGAGAATGTTTTTAATTTATCAGAACAAAATCTAGCGAAATGAAGGTTTGTCATATTACATCGGCTCATTCCTGGGATGATGTAAGAATTTTTAGAAAAGAGTGTACATCGCTTGCTCAAAATGGATTTGAAGTCTATTTGTTGGCATATGAGGCGGATGAAGGTCGTCGTAACGGAGTTCATGTTGTTTCGGCGGGAAAACGCCCTCTGAGTAGGTTTTCGAGAATGTATTCTGGGGTAAACCATATTGTTCGTCTTGCTTTAGAACTTGATGTGGATATTTATCATATTCACGATCCCGAATTGTTGAGGAAAAGTTCTGTTTTTATAAAAAAAGGAAAAAAATTGATTTACGATGCTCATGAAGACTTGCCAGAACAGATAAAAAGCAAACATTGGATTCCTTTGTATATAAGAAATTCCATCTCTTATTTTGTTCAGTTTTTTCTGAATTTTACTATTTCGCGAATTTCTGCAACGGTTTCAGCAACACCGATTATTCAACAAAAATTAAAGAAAATAAATCCCAATTCAATTAATGTCAGCAATTTCCCTTTGCTAGAAGAGTTGGATTTTGTGGAACAGGATTTAGTGAAAAAGAATGCTTTTTGTTATGTGGGCGGACTGTTTATAACCAGAGGCTTGATCGAGATGCTCGATGCTATAAGACATGTTGATTCAAAACTATGTTTGGCTGGAAAGTTTTCACCCGAAAGTTTGGAAACGGAAGCAAAAAATCATAAATCTTGGAATAAAGTCGAGTATTTGGGTTTTATCAATCGCAAAGAAGTTTATGAATTGATGTCCTCTTCTATTGCAGGATTGGTAATTCTTCATCCCACGCAGAGTTATCGCGATTCTTTGCCCATAAAAATGTTTGAATATATGTCCGCTGGAATTCCTGTTATTTGCTCTGATTTTGAATTGTGGAAATCAATTGTAGAGCAAGAGAAATGCGGAATTTGTGTGAATCCAATGAATACAGACGAAATTGCAGCCGCCATGAATTTTATAAAAAACAATCCCGATAAGGCCATATTAATGGGGAAAAACGGAAAAGATTCCATCCTGAAAAAATACAATTGGAATATTGAATCAAAAAAAATGATAGCTTTGTATCACTCTTTATCGAATTAATTTTTATAGATTTTTTCTGATGGTTTTGAATTTTTATAATACCTAATTTGCATGCCCAATAAAAAAACAATTTGGATTATTAATCAATATGCTGGCTCTTCCGTTCATGGAATGGAATATCGTCATTATTATTTAGCCAAAGAATTTATTGCTCAAGGGCATAAAGTGGTGATGATTTCAGGTTCTTATTCGCACTTACACAAAGTAGAACCAAAAATTAAAGAAGATTTTACAAACGAAGATATTGAAGGAATTACCTATTGTTGGGTAAAAATACCTAAATATGAACGTTCTGTTAGCATGGGGCGCTTTAAAAACATGATGGCTTTTGCTTGGAATTTGCGAAAATTCCCTTCAAGCGATTTTCCAAAACCCGATGCCATTGTTGTCTCTTCACCATCTCTTTTTCCCATTATAATTGCACGAAAATGGGCGACAAAATTAAACGCAAAATTGATTTTTGAAATACGCGATATCTGGCCACTGACTCTTCAAGAGCTAAATGGATTGAAGAAATGGCATCCGCTGAGTTTGCTGTTGTTTTTTTTCGAAAAATATGCGTATGCAAAAGCCGATAAAATTGTAAGTTTACTTCCAGATGCATACAAACATATTCAGACCTATAATGTCCCTGAGTCAAAACTTGCGTGCATTCCCAATGGGATTTTTGTGGATTCGGACTCTTTAAATGAAAATGATTTAATGGATTTGTCTTTGCCCAAAGACAAGTTTATTGTAGGTTATCTTGGTTCAATAGGAAAATCAAATGCTTTGGAGTATTTTGTTCAGGCAATTAATAAGTTGGAAAATAATTCCAAACTTTTTTTTGTTTTTGTTGGAAAAGGTGCAGAAAAAGAACATTTGCAAAACTCGCTTACCAATCCGCAAGTTAAATGGGTAGATGCCGTCGATAAAAAGTTTGTTCCCTCGGTTTTGTCTCAATTTGATGTTTGCTATATTGGTTGGCATAAACTTCGATTGTATGAAATGGGGATTTCGGCAAATAAGATTTTCGATTATATGTATGCAGCCAAACCCATTATTCATTCTAATAATGCATCCAATGATTTGATAAAATCTGCGGATTGTGGTTTTTCTATTCCTGCGGAAGATGTCAATGCAATATCGGATGCTATTCTTGAATCTTCAAAATTAGAAAAGGATAAATTAGCGGAAATGGGACAAAAAGGAAAAAAATATGTTTTGGAAAATCACATGTACGAAAATTTGGCAATGCAGTATATTTCAATAATGTAGTTTTTATGAAAAACGAACAACAATATAAAGCTCTTTTAGCAAATTTTTTGAAAGCAAATTCCGAAGATGTTTTTCTCTATTGGAAAGGTCGAGTGGCCTTGTATGCTTTGCTAAAAGCAATGGGGGTGAAAAAAGGGGATGAGGTGATTTTACCTGCTTATTCTTGTGTTGTGGTCCCCAATGCCATTATCTATCTCGGTGCAAAGCCAGTGTATGTAGATGTTGATTTGGAAACATACAATGCTGATATTCAGAAGATTAAAGATGCTGTTACGGAAAAAACCAAAGTCATTATTTGTCAAAATACATTTGGTTTGAGTTCAAATGTTGAAGAACTTATTGAACTTGCCAAACAGAATAAGTTATATACTATTGAGGATTGTACGCATGGATTTGGTGGAACTTATAAGGATAAACCCAATGGAAGTTATTGTGATGCTGCATTTTATTCCACGCAATGGAATAAGCCCTTTTCGACAGGTGTAGGCGGTTTTGCGTTGGTGAAAAATGAGTCTTTAAGAGCCTCTTTGAAAGAACTAAACGAAAGTTTGGTAAAACCTTCTGTTAAGCAAGTTCTGATGCTGCGAATGCTCTATTTTGTAAAAAAGTATTTTTTGAGTGGATATACATATTGGACTTTGGTTCGATTTTATCGATTTTTAAGTAAACATAATTTGATTTTAGGTTCCTCTTCTGGAGAGGAAATCACCTCAATACAGATGCCTGAGAACTACTTTATGGGAATATCTTCCGTACAGATTAATGTTGGGATTAAAAATCTTACAGATATTGATAAGACATTGATATTGAGAAAAAAGAATGCTTCTATTTATACTGATTATTTAATGAGTGTTTCGAAGAATTTTGTACCCAAAAGTCTGTTTGAAAACCATTCATTTTTAAAATATCCTTTGCTTGTCAAAGATAGAGAAATGGTTATAAAACAAGCTGAAAAGCAAAAAATAGAATTGGGGGATTGGTTTAATAGTCCGATTCATCCAGTTCAAAATGGTTTTGAACAATGGGGATTGTCTTCAGATCTTTTCCCAAACTCTTTTTTTGCAGGTTGTCACATGATAAATCTGCCAACAGATACTACAAATCCAGATAAAGTTTGTGCTTTTCTGGATTCAATTTTAGACTTAATAATGGATGAAAAATCATATTAATGAGGATTGATGCAATAAAAAAAATAGAACAAACTGAGCTTATTGCAGGGCTGCTATCTGTTTTGTTTATTCCTATAAATAAACAAATGGTGGTGGTTTTCATGCTGTTATGGTTGGTGACTGCTTTATTTAATTTTTCATGGGCATTAAAGAGTGGATTTAAAATTGATTTTTTAAAAAAAGAATTTTTAGCGTTTGCAGTTTTGGCTGATTTCTATTTGCTTCACGTAATCGGAATGTTTTATTCGAAGAATTTGGAGTACGGTTTTTTTGATTTGGAAATTAAAATGTCTTTATTTATTGTTCCACTGCTTATTTTTGTGAGGTCTGATTTTTATGCTGATAAATTAATTCTATTTTTCAAATCGTTGACTTTAGGCATCGTTTTTTCATTTTTCATCAATTTGAGTTTTGCTTATTTGGCTTATATTGAGGATGGCAGTCGATTGAATTTTTATTATTCAAAATTGTCATCCCAAATTCATCCCACATACATGGCTCTCTATGTGAGTTTAGCATTGTTGGGAATGATATATTATAATAAAAAACATCAATTATTTGCAAATAAAAAGCTTTCGCTGTTTGTGAAAATATTTGTATTTGTCATTTTGGTGACGTATTTGTTTTTGTTGTCGTCAAAAGCTGGAATTATTGCTTTCTCAGTGGCTTTAGTAATGTATGTCGCAATGCGTTTAATAAAGCGTTTGAAGTTGATAACGGTAATCATTATTTCTATTTTTTTATTGGTTTTGCCATTTTTGATTGTTTCAAAAATTCCGAATGTAAATATGCGTTTCAAAGAGATTTCAATGGTGTTTAAAAATCCTGAAAAATCGAATATTGATTCCGAATATGGCAGTTTGGTTCGTATGGCTATCATTAAGGCAGGATGGGAGTTGTCCGTTGACAATTTGCCATGGGGAGTGGGTACGGGAGATGTTAAAGACGCAATCATTGATTATCACCAACAAAATGGTTCAGAAAGATTTCCATCAAATTATTTAAATGCTCATAATCAGTTTGCCCAGTCTACTATTGCTTTGGGCGTTTTGGGCATATTATTTCTTTCTCTTTTTTTCGTCTTTGGTTTTGTTTTCGCATATCGCCAGAAAAAACTCTTATTATTTGTCTTTATGATTATGTTGTTCATTCATTTTTTATTTGAGTCGATGTTCGAAACTCAAGCAGGAGTGGTTTTTATTGTTCTTTTTTACAGTTTGATGTTGGCTGATGAAAGAAACTTGATAAACAGCAATCCGCATTTGAAAAAATAATTTTTCCAGTATTCATTTTGCAAAGTTTCTCTATTTTCCATTGCGAAAAGTTTTTTTTGTACATTTGATAAAATATACATCAAATAGTTGTTTAATATCAATTTGCCAAAAACATCTTTTATGAAAACAAAATCTTTAATAATTGCTTCCTTTTTCGTGTTTATTTCCGTTTATTCTTTTGCTCAAACTCGCTACAGTGTCAGTTTTGATGAACTAAGGAGCAAACATCAACAAGGTTTTGATATTTCGGAAAAGCATCAAACATTTACGGAAAATAACATACGTTTTGTTTCGGTGATTGCTCAAATAGATTCTCATTTTTCGGAACAAATTTTGGCAGAGAATAATATTATTTTACGTTCAAAAGTAGGAGATATCGTTACTCTTTTTGTGCCCGAAGAGCTTGTTTTACAAAAACAAACCATTCCTGGAATTCTATACATTGAAAAGCCACGAAAAATATCTCAAAATCTCCATAAAGTAGTTAAAGATGCTCGGATTGACAGTGTTCATCAGGGCATAAATTTGCCTTCTGGATTTAGTGGGAAAGATGTTATTATTGGCATCACCGATTGGGGATTTGATTATACGCATCCCATGTTTTATGATACTTTACTGCAACACAGCCGGATTTTAAAAGCCTGGGATCAGTTTAAAGAATCTGGACCTGCTCCTCAGGGTTTTACTTATGGTACTGAATTTGTTGGTGAATCAGAATTGTTGGCAGCTCAGTGTGATACTATGAATATTTATGACTTAGCAACGCATGGATCACATGTTGCCGGAATTGCGGGTGGGAGCGGTGCTGGAACCAAATACAGAGGAGTGGCTTACGATGCCAATTTTATGTTTGCTACTTTCTTAATTGATGAAGCAGCTGTTTTAGATGCTTTTAGTTGGATGAAAGAGAATGCCGAAATCTATCAAAAACGCTTGGTCGTCAATATGAGTTGGGGATTGTATTGGTTTGGAACTTTGGATGGAAATTCACTTTTGAGTCGTGCTATCGACACTATGTCGTCACAAGGAGTCGTTTTTGTCACCAGTGGAGGCAATAACGGTGATGAAGATTTGCATTTGAAAAAAGTTTTTTCAAATATGCAGGATACGTTAAAAACAGTAGTTGGTTTTGATATGTATTCATATTATTCAAAAATGTGGGGACAAGCCATTACCATGTGGGGAGAGGAAGGTGTTGATTTTCAAATAGAAATCCATGTTGCCGATAATTCTTATCAGACTTTGGCTCAATCAGTTCCAATTCGTACTTCAGATTTGAATGGATTTTTTGAAGATTTTTTGATTGTAAATCAGGATACGGTTTTTTATAACTATATTTTAGAATCTGAAAATCCATTAAATCAACGCCCTCATATTCATTTGCGGATTAGCAATCGAAATTCGTCAAATAAAATTGTATTGAAGGCCAATGCACACTCAGGAACTTTACATATGTGGAATGTTATTGAGTTAACAACGGGTGTAGGCAATTGGGGAAGTCCCTTCTTGTCACCCAATTCAGAATATACTGCTGGCGATTCCTATTACAGTATCGGAGAACCGGCTTCAGCGCGTTCGGTCATCAGTGTGGCAGCCCACAGCAATGAAGCATTTTTACCAAACGGAACTATGGTAGGTGGCTATATTGCCCCGTTTTCAAGTAAAGGACCTACGCTGGATGAGCGCGTGAAACCCGATATTTCGGCTCCAGGAGTTGGTGTTGTTTCTTCAATTTCATCTTTTACAACGCAAAGTTTTTCGTCCATTGATATCGTTGAATCGGTCTCTTTTGGTGGTCGAAATTATCCTTTTGTGAAATTTTCGGGCACTTCCATGTCTGGGCCTGTTGTTGCTGGAGTGGTGGCTCTAATGCTTGAAGCAAATCCAACTTTAAGCTCGCAACAAATTAAACAAATTTTATTGGAAATTGCCCGTGAAGATATAAGAACAGGAACGATTCCTGAAAATGGTTCCACGCAATGGGGCTTTGGCAAATTAAGTGCGTATTCGGCCATCAAAAAAGCTTTAGAAACGCAGCAAGTAAGCTATTATCAGAAAAATGATGCTTGTATGATTTTTCCAAATCCAGCGAACAGCTATTTTTCTTTGATTTATGATTTGAATTTTAAACCATCGGAAATTATTATTTATGATACGATGGGAAAAATGTGCTATAGTAGTGTTTATATTTCTGATAATGTTGATGTTGGTTTTCTAAAAGAGGGTTTTTATTTTGTTTGCATTCAATCAGAAAACAATCAGATATCTGTTCAAAAATTAGTCAAAAAAAAGTAGTTTATAATGAGTCGTTTACCCCAAGGTTCTTTGATTGGTTATATGAGTTCTAAAGTAAAAGAGGGCGGCGGAATTAATTTAGCTCAGGGCATACCTGGCTATGATCCACCAGCTGAACTGTTGGAATCCCTGCGTAAAGCATCGTTCAAAAATGTGCATCAATATCCTCCAGGAACGGGAAATTTCAGATTGGCTGATTTTATTGCCCAATCTTTCAAAAACGAACTTGAAATTACCAGAGATGACGTGTTGATTACCAATGGAGCCACTGAAGCTTTGTCATTGCTTTTTTTGTACTTTACACAGCTTTTTAAACACAATTTTTCGGTGCTTGCATTTGATCCTGCGTATGAAAGTTACAGTCGCTTGCCCGAACATTTTGGCGTAAATTATGTCTCTTTTAGTGATTATTCGCAATCTTCAATAGATTTTGAATCTTTTGAAAAACATATTAGAGAGAATAATGTGAAACTTTTATTTCTTAGTTCTCCAGGAAATCCATATGGTCGCATGTTTTCTGAGTCTGAACTTGATACACTTTGTCTTTTGTCAGAAAAACTTGATTTTTACATCATTTTTGATGCTGTTTACAAGGAATTATATACTCAACAGAAACCGTATCAAGGTTTGAAACATTTCGGTGAACGATATATTTATGTAAATAGTTTTTCAAAACTATTGTCCATTACGGGTTGGAGGATTGGCTATTTAATTGCTGATTCTATGCACATGAAAGGCATTCGAAGCATGCACGATTATACAGGTTTGTGCGTCCCTTCGGTCTTGCAAGAGGCTCTGATCGACTACTTAGAAGGCAATAATAGTGGAGCTGAATACATCGTTTGGCTTCGAAATCAAGTCAACAAAGTATTTTCGTTTTTTGTTCCCGAATTAGAAAAAATGGGTTTTGATATTCCACCTATTGCGGGTGGGTATTTTATTTGGGCACAATTGCCCAGTAAATTCAAGTGTGGTTTTGAATTTGCTGAAAAATTATACGAAAAAGAAAAAATTGCGGTGGTTCCAGGAATTCATTTTTCAAAGAATGCTAAATCTTATATCCGAATCAATATCGCTCGACCCGAAAATGAATTAAATTCAGCGATAGAAGGATTGAAAAGGTTTGTTATTGCTTAGAATTGAGTTTTTACGATAATTGAAAGGGGCACAACTGAAAGGATTTTTGCAAAAATAAATGTTTAAATTGTCTAAAAAAACAACAAGTTATTACGGTGTAAGTTTAATTATTATATTTGCAATGAATTATTGAAAACAACCTAGAAATTATAAAATTATGATTGAACAAGTTAAAAGCTCAGCTCAAGCTATCGAATTGGAATTAAAATACGGAGCACACAATTATCATCCATTAGCAGTGGTTTTTGCAAAAGCCGAAGGTGCTTTAGCGTGGGACGTTGAAGGAAAACAGTATTACGACTTTCTTTCTGCTTATTCGGCTGTAAATCAAGGACACTGCCATCCAAAAATCATTGATGCATTGGTTGATCAAGCACGTAAATGTACGTTGACTTCCAGAGCTTTTCATAGCGACCAATTAGGCGTTTATGAAAAATACATTACAGAGTTTTTTGGATACGACAAAGTTTTACCAATGAACACGGGTGCAGAAGCCGTTGAAACAGCATTGAAACTATGCCGTAAGTGGGCTTACATGAAAAAAGGGGTGCCAGATAATCAAGCGAAGATTGTTGTTTGTGATGGAAACTTCCACGGCAGAACAATTACCATCGTTTCGATGAGTACAGATCCTGATTCTTATGGTGGTTTTGGTCCTTTTACCCCAGGTTTTATTAAAGTACCATACAATGATATCGATGCTTTAGCAAAAGTTTTGGAAGATCCTAACGTTGCTGGTTTCCTTGTAGAGCCTATCCAAGGAGAAGCGGGTGTTTTTGTTCCAGATGAAGGATATTTGAAAAAAGCATTCGATTTGTGTAAAGCAAAAAATGTTTTATTTATGGCTGACGAAGTTCAAACGGGTATCGCTCGTACAGGAAAATTGTTAGCATGTGATCACGAAGAAGTAAGACCTGATGTTTTACTTTTAGGAAAAGCATTGTCTGGTGGCGTGTACCCAGTATCTGCAGTTTTGGCTGACGATGAAATTATGTTGTGCATCCAACCCGGTGAGCATGGTTCTACATTTGGTGGAAACCCTGTTTCTTGTGCTGTTGCTATGGCTGCTTTGGAAGTAGTTCGTGAAGAAAAGTTAGCGGAAAGAGCTGAGCGTCTTGGAAAAATCTTCCGTGCTGAAATGCTTGCTTTGCAAAAAGAAAACAACATGGTTGAATTGGTTAGAGGAAAAGGTCTACTTAATGCCGTTATCATTCGCCCTACAAACGGAAAAGAAGCTTGGGATGTATGTGTTCGCATGAAAGAACTCGGAGTTTTGGCAAAACCAACACACCAACATATTATCCGCTTTGCTCCTCCATTGGTCATCACAGATGAGCAATTAATGGATGCCATTAGTCTTATTAAAGAAGCAATCAGAACTGTTTAATATTTCTGATATATTGAATAAAAAGGGACGCGAAAGTGTCCCTTTTTTTAATTCTCCTTGTTTAATATATTCCCTAATTTCGTTCTGTTTTCATTTTGAATTCCTTCTTTTGAGATTTTGCTCAAATAAATGACAGATTTCTCGCTGCGTTACCAATGACAAAGCTTGGTGACCCTGAAACAAGTTCGTAATGACCCTGTGTGTCATTACGAATGAAACGGAGTGAAATGAGGAATCTGTTTTGACGTTTTAGTTAGATATTATAATGATTTTCAAAATCCTATTCACAGAAATCAGTAAAGTTCAATAAATTCATAGCTATTATTTGTAAATTCCATAAATTTCATAAAATCCTCAAACTTAAAAATCAGTGAAGCTGTATTAATATTTGGATGGAAACTTATTTTTTCTGTTTTTAGAAGATTTTTGTCAAAAAACACATGAACATGATTTTCTGTGTCATTTATTAATCCAAGAGGAGTCACAGATCCAGGCGTCAATTTCAGATATTTATGCAGGCGTTTTTCGGAAGCAAAAGTGAGTTTGCCTTGTTTTAAGCGTTGTTCCAAATCCGATATTTTTAAATTTTGCTTGCAATCCAAAATTACTAGATAATGCTTATTCCCTTTGTGATTTCTGAAAAATATATTTTTGCAATGGGTTGCATCATGACCGTCCCAATATTTCATGGCAACTTCAATAGTGGGAGCGGGAGGATGTTCAACATATTCAAAAGGGATGTCTAATTCGTCAAGGGTTTTGTATAGATTAATATCTCCATTCATAATTTTTGTTTTTGTTTTTCAGCACTTTGTATTATATTTTACTGAGTTAAAAGTATTTATTATATGTTGTAAATAATTAGATCACAAAAATACAAATTATTTCAGTAAAGGATTCTGCTTTGAGTATTCTAAGTGAAAGAGAAAAGATGTTGAACAAACAATTTGAATTTGTACAAAGAGCCACTGTGTTTATATAGAATAATATGCAATATAAATCCAGGCTTGACAAAATATTTGTCAGAATCAATTTTGAAATTGATTTTTATTTATATTTGATGACTCAATTAAAAAATCATCCCATGAAAAAAACTTTAGTTCTTTTAACTGTTTTTGCAATTTCTGCTATTGCTATGAGCTCATGCAAAAAAGATTATGTTTGCGAATGCAATTATACAAGCTATTTAGGAACACCCGAACGTGCCGAAATACCGTATAATAATTCAACCAAAAGCCAAGCAGAGGATGCATGTACTAACTATTCTATGCCAGGTGCAAAAAACTTTGATTGCAAATTAAAGTAGAAAACACAAAGCTCTTGAATTCATTAAGAGCTTTGTGTTTTAATAAAGGTTAAAACGATATTTTAAAGCATCAATGTGGAAACTGATGTTTGTTTTCGTTTTAATTACTAATTTTACTGCCTTTCGTTGAAAACCCATTTATGAAACGACATCAATTTAAACACGATATAGACCTTCCGCTACGAACCGTTGAACATCGTGATTTGATTTTGTCTAACAAGTATTTGAAGAAGACTTATGAAGAATGGTACTCATATTTGATTGATGCTTTGCCCGAACTGGATGGCGATGTTTTAGAAATTGGATCTAGCGGTGGTTTTTTAAAGCAAATATTGCTCAGGTAATTACTTCTGATATTTTAGAACTAGATTATTGCGATATGTGTTTTTCGGCTGAAGATTTGCCTTTTCAAGATGAAACATTGTCGACTATACTGATGGTGAATGTTTTACATCATATTCCAAATCCTGAAAACTTTTTTTCGGAAGCACAACGTTGTTTAAAACCAGGTGGTAAAATTTTGTTTATTGAACCTACAAGGACTTTATTAAGTCGGTTTTTTTATAAAAAAATCCACCATGAGCCATTTGATGATAAAGCATCTTGGCAATTACAGCCGGGAAGCCCAATGTCAAACTCAAATCAAGCTACTCCATGGATGATTTTAAAACGAGATGAAAAAAAATTTGATGCTCTTTTCCCAAAATTATTACGCATAAAGTACAAGGTTTTAATGCCTTTTAATAATGTTCTTTCGGGTGGCTTATCGTGGCAGCCATTGTTGCCACTTTGGATGTATTCTGCGGTACGTTTTTTTGAACGAATTTTAAGCCCTTTTTCATCTATTATTGGTTTTTTTGCATTTGCCGAAATTGTTAAAATTGAAAAATAGTTTATTTTGTTTACAATTATTATCTTTCAGTTCACACTATTTAATGCGTACGTTAAAGAAATGAAGGTTTTAAAGCAGCAATTTTTTGTAAAATATGCATTTTCTATGTATTGCCGAATTTTTTATTAAACATTTTTTTTCCGTTTAGCCTAGGCTAGAGCCATAAACAAAACATGAATTCAAATAGTTTTTCCTCTTAATATATAAAAATAATAATTTGTCTAAGTATGTTTTTTAGATGATATTTTATATATATTTGTGGAATTAAACCAAATAAAAAATTAAACTATGAAAAAAACATTAATCGTATTCGGATTTGTAGCTTTTGCTGCTATTGCAATGAGTTCATGTAAAAAAGATTATACATGCGAATGTACAACTACTATGCCTGGGCTTGCTCCGCAAACTACCACAACCGTAATTAATGCGAAAAAAAGTGATGCTAAAACAACATGTGAAAATGGAAGTCAAACCGTAATGGGAATTGTTACTGTTTGTAAACTAAAGTAACATAAATTTAAAAAAGCTCTTGAAAAATTCAAGAGCTTTTTTGTTTTTGTTACCCAAAATGATATCTACCTAAATAGTTGTTTTTTATACATTTGAGGATGCAAAAACAAGAAATCTATACTATGAAAAAAACATTAGTTATTTTAAGCATTTTCGCAATTACTGCTATCTCTATGAGCTCTTGCAAAAAAGAATATGTTTGTGAATGCACATCTAATTATGCGCAATCGCCTCCCTCCAATTATTCAAAAATAATTTATGCAACTAAGTATGAAGCTAAATTAGAATGTGAAAATACAAATGAAACCGTATTTAATACAATTATGACATGTAAATTGAAATAAGTTTTAAGCTCTTGTACTTTAAGTGCTTTAAACCTATTGCTTCTATTCGTAATTTATATATCTTCCTGGCATTTCTTTAGAGCTAGGATTTTGTTTTAAGTAGAAGTCAAACCAATCCAAAGTTCGTACTAAAAAGTCATAGCGGTTGATGTTTTTTGCATTGCCATGACCTTCTTCTGGATATAACACCAAACGAACAGGCGCTTCGCCATGCAGTTTCAAGGCGGTATATAATTCCTTACCTTGCGAAGCGGGAATTCTAGGGTCATCTTCGCCATGCAGAATTAACGTTGCCGTTTTGCTGCCCTTAGCATATTTTACAGGACTTGCTTCCCATACTTTTTCCGTGTTTTCGTGAGTCCAAAATCCCCAATGAACGAGATAATCTTCCAAAGGAATATCGGTTGTGTTTCGTTTTGAAACCTGATTCGATATCCCCACAAAAACTACGGATGCTGCAAAACGCTCGCTGTGCTTGGTTGCCGAATAGGCAGCAAAATAACCACCATAAGAACCGCCACCAATGCCCACTTTGCTTTTATCTACTTTTCCGCTAGCAATTAAATAATCAATGCCATCTAATACATCGTCGTATTCAGTGCCTAAAAGCTCGCCATAACCGGCCATCGTAAAATCTACTCCACGTCCGGAACTGGCTCTGTAATTAGGAGAGAAAACAAAATAATCTCTCGATGCAGCAAATTGTCCCCAAGTTGAGTAATGATTATTCCATGCATTTTGTACTGCCGATTCAGGACCTCCATGGATGTAAACAATCATTGGGTATGCTTTTCCTTCTTGATAATTTAAAGGATATACCAAAACGCCTTCAATGACTTTTCCATCACGGGCTTTATAGCTGATTTTTTCTTGACGAGCCAATTTGACATCCTTTAGCCAGCTGTCGTTATGCGATGAAACTTTTGTTAACTGCGATTTTTTTAAGTCAAAATGCATTAATTCATTCGGATATTGCCATGTGTTGCCAGCAAAATAGACTTGCTTGTCAAAATATGAAACTTCAGAGAAGGCCACAAGTGCAGGTTTAATTACATGAGTGATGCTCTTTTTTGATATATCATAACGACTCAATGTAATATCAACACTCTCTTCAGAAGTAAATAGTAGCGTAGTATTGTTTTCCCAAACTACATCTTTTACAGATAACTCGAGTCCTTTTACAATATTTGTGAGGTTTTCGTATTTCTCATTTTGATTTTCCACATTCATAATAAAAAGACTTCCACAAACAGCGTCGTGCAAGCCCGAAGCGGCTACAAAAGCAATCTGCTTGCCATCCGGACTCCATGCCATTTTACCCAGTTTACCTTGATTATCGAGTTTTTTTAAGATTCTTCCGTTTTCGAGATCAATGATGTGTATTTTTTTAAACATATACTCATCATCAATATAATTTTGATCCGTCACTGCGGCAACGACTTTGGAACCGTCTGGCGAAATTGCAAAATCATAGACTGTTTTGTTTGCCAGAATCTGTACAGCTTTTTTGGTTTTGATGTTATAGCGATATAATTCAAGATGTTGCAACTCTTCTTGGAAAACTTTCAAGTCTATTTTTCGATTTAAAAGTGCTTTTTTTTCCGCCACAGGATTGCTTAATGATGTGAAAACTATTTCTTCTTTGTTTCGAAATTCATACTGTCCAACACTTTGGTCAAACGAAGTTAATGGCTCGATTTTTTCGGAACGCACATCCAACGAAAAAACGTGAATGCCTTTATTGTTTTCGGCTCTTTGACGAAATGTGACTTTGTCTTCACCGGGTAGCCAACTCAGTGAAGAGATCGGAGCACTGCCCGTATTCATCAAACGCTGCGTCTTCTTTTTGGTGTCATAAACGTATAAAT